>CAZZHF010000128.1:0-8064 GCA_964653545.1 uncultured Gammaproteobacteria bacterium
GTACCTACAGGGATACTGACCGGGGCATCTGGGCGCTGGCCATGGATTATCTGCCCGAGGCGGCATCCGTGGACGTTGCGGCGGGCGCGGGGTCGTGGACCCCCCGGCGAATAGGCAAGGTCGTCACGGAGTTGGCGACGGCTCACGCGGTGTGGTTCCGGCGGGACAAGGCACTTGATCGCTTGCCCTGGCTCACGGCGCCGGTCTCCACGGTGCGCATGATCGAGATGTCGCCCTTGTGGCGTGCCCTGGCTGTCTACAGCAGCCACTTCTTCGACTCGTGGCTGGACGAACCAATCCTGGCGCTGCAGCACGCATTTATCGAGAGCCTGGGGGACTGGTGGCCCGCGCTTCGCGGACTGCCCCAGACGCTGATCCACAATGATTTCAATCCTCGAAACTTCGCCATGCGCAGACGCGCGGAGGGCCCGCAACTTTGTGTTTTCGATTGGGAGCTCGCGACCGTCGGGGTGCCCCAGCACGACCTCGCGGAGCTCCTGTGCTTCGTGTTGCCGCCGTCATGTGATCTTGCCACCCTGACCGATCTGCTCGGTGTGCATCGTCTGGCCCTGGAGCGCGCGACCGGCGAGCACCTCGACGAGGCTCAGTGGCTTCAGGGGTTTGTGCTGTCGCTCCGGTATCTTGCCCTGCACCGCTTACCGCTTTACACCCTGAACCACCGCTTCAAACGCCAGGAGTTTCTGCCCGGGGTAATAAAAAACTGGGGAACGCTGTACGCCTTGGGCAGCGAACTATGGCGGCGGTCGGCGAAGGAAGCCCGCCGTCAGACCGCCCACCAGGATCAGTACCCCGATGCTGAACAGGTATTCGGGCCAAACCCTTAACACGCCGCAGACATACACGGCCATTACATTGGCCAGGTAAAGGATATTCAGTCGCCGGTTGGAAGCGGGGCGCGGTTTCGGAAAGGCAAGCGTCGATACCATGGCCAGACCGAGCGCCAGCAGCGCAAGCGGCAGGTACACAGCCCAATTGATTGCCCTGAGCAGGGTCTCGTGGCGTAAGAGCAAGATCACGCCACTGGCAATCAGCGCACCGCAGGCCGTGCTTGGAACGCCCTGAAACCACCCGCGCCCTAACGCTGACGTTGAGTTGAACCGGGCCAGGCGCACTGCCACCAGTAACGTGTAAAGCGCGCACGGCAGGGCAACGCCCCACACTGGGATGCCATTGGCGTCCCGCGTTAGAAAATGCAGCACCAGTGCGGCTGGAGCAAGGCCAAAAGCCACCAGATCCGCCAATGAGTCAAAGTTGGCGCCGAAGTCGGAGGCCGCGTTCAGGACGCGAGCTGCGATGCCGTCCACGACATCCAGCAGCACGCACCAGACAATGAACCAAGCGGCGCGCTCCAGCTGCCCCGCGCCGGCACTGCCGATGGCGAAAAGCCCAAGAATCAGGCTCGCCGCGGTCAACAGGTTTGGAATGGCATAACGGATGCCAGGCCTGAGCCATGCCTCGGGTCGGTTCATTGATTACGCCGCGGGCGTTGCCGTGTCTGGTGGCGGAGCAAGTTGGTCCAGGGTGAGACCAAGCCGAGATGACCTATTCCAGGCAGCGTTCGTCATCAGTCGGGTAACAGGTTTGGGGACTCCGATACAGTCCGCTGCGTGCGCCCGGCCAACAGAGGGCACCGTTCAGGAATTTTCCGCGGTCAGCCCTTTGGCCAGCTCGCGCAGCTCGAATTTCTGAATCTTGCCGCTGGCGGTGCGCGGCAGGCCCGGCAGGATCTCCAGCCGCTCGGGCAGGTATTGACGGGCCATCCCGGCCTCGGCCAGCCAGGCGATCATGGTGGCGAAATCGAAGCTCGTGTCCGGTTTCACGGCAACGAAGGCGCAGGCCCGCTCGCCGAGGCGCGGATCGGGCATGGCGACGATGGCGGCGTCCTGTATCGCCGGGTGGCGGTAGAGCAGCTCCTCCACTTCCACCACCGGAATGTTCTCGCCGCCGCGGATGATGATGTCCTTGGCGCGCCCGGTGATCCGGATGAAGCCATCCTCGTCCATGCGCGCCAGATCGCCGGTGTCGAACCAGCCAGCGGCATCAACGCAATAGGCCTGTGGCCGATTGAGGTAGCCGACGAACAGGCAACTGCCCTTGGTCTGCAGCGGGCCTTCGCCGCCCGCCGGCAGCGGCTTGCCGGCGCCGTCGACAACCCGTACCGCCATGCCGTCCAGGGCACGGCCATCACTGCCGAAGACCTTGTCGGGTGCGTCGTCGGGTCGGGTCATGGTGGCCACACCGCACTCGGACATGCCCCAGGCAGCGATCACATCGATGCCCAGGTTCTGCGCCGCGGTCTGCGCCAGTACGCGCGGGATCGGCGCGCCGCCGCAGACAAACCGGCGCAGCTTGCAGGTATCCGGCGTCGGCGCGTTGGCGGCCGTGACCAGGTCGGCGAGGAAGGGTGTGGCGCCCATGGAAAAGGTGATCGCTTCGGCCTGGATGGTGTTCCAGGCCGCCGCGGCGTCCCACACGTCTTGCAGGACGAGCCGCGTGTGCAGCATCAGCGGCAGCATCATCCCGTACATGAAGCCGGTCTGGTGCGCCACGGGCGAAGCCATGAAGCACACGTCGGAGCGGCTCAGGCCAATCGCTCCGGCGTAGGCGTGCACGCCGGCAACCAGCGTGTTCGAGGTCTGCATCACCCCTTTGGGCTGGCCGGTGGTGCCCGAGGTGTAGAGCAGTTGGGTTACGGCATTCGGGTCCGGTCGGCGACGGGCGAATTCCTCCTCGGCCTTATAGCTGTCTTCCCAGCGTTGCTCCAGCAGCACGCTGTCGAAGCCATCCGGCCCGTCGTCGCCGACCACCAGCACGCGTTGCAGATGGGGCAGCTTGGCGCGCAGCCCGGCGATCATGGCCGGGTAGTCGAAGCCGCGATAGCTGCCTGGCACTACCAGCAGGCGCGCCTGGGCGAAGTCGAGCATGAACGACAGTTCGCGTTCGCGAAAAATGGGCATCAGCGGGTTGCTGACGGCACCGATGCGCACGCAGGCCAGGTGCAAGGCGACGAATTGCCACCAGTTCGGCAGCTGAAACGCCACCACGTCGCCTGGCTGGACGTCGAGCGCCACCAGGCCGAGCGCGATGCGATCGACCCGATGCTGCAATTGCAGATACGACAGGCTGGTGCTGCGCCCGCTGACGCTGTTGTGGTCGGTCACCGCCAGGCGATCCGGACTGCGCTGGGCTACGTCATCCAGAAAATCCACCAACAGGCGGTTTTGCCACAAGCCGGCGGCCGTCATGTCGGCTATGCGCGGCGCCGCAAGGATGGGATCACACAGCTTGGGCATGACAGATTTCCGCAGTCCTGGTGAAAAATGATTTCGTCATCGCCCGCACCCGGCAGGGGTCAGTGGGCGGGGTCGGCCCGGCTTGAAACGCGGGACTGCGCCTGACAGGCCGCAGTCCCGCAACCTTGGGCCTGGACTCAGGCGGCGGCCTGGTTGGCATCGATGACGCCGGTGCTGATCAGCGTGTCGCGGATCGCGGTCTTCATTTCCTCGTCAGCAAAAGCCGGCAGCGGTGGTCGGCATGGCCCCATGCGGAAACCGAGCAGTTCGAACCAGTACTTGATCGGTGCCAGCGAGTACTGGTTCTTGCGCACGATATTCCATACGAAAGCGTTGTTCATCAGGTCGCGCAGCGGCTCGAGTTCCCGGTACAGGGGCAGCGCCTGGTCGAACTTGCCGGCGTCGGCCAGCGCCATATACTTCACCAGGGTCTCGCGTTTGCGCCCGAACATGACGTATTCACAGGTGCCGAACAGGCACTGGCCGCCGTGCACGATGGCGTCCCACAGGTAGAAGCTTTCCATCGGCTCGGTGACCACGATGCGATCGCCACACTGTTTGCGCAGCGCGATCGAGTCGGCCGGGTTGAGCAGGCCGTTCTTGATGCCGACCACCATTTCCAGGTCCGCCAGGCGGTTGATCAGGCCGTGGTTCAGGGTCACGCCCGCGGTCGGGGTGTTGTACAGCACGATGCCCAGCGGGCTGTGATCGTTCAGGTACTTGTAGAAGTCGAACAGATCGCTATCGGAACGCAGCTGGATTACCGGGTTGATGACCTCGATCAGGTCGAAACCCAGTTCCGCCAGGCGGTGGGCTTTCTCCAGCACCGTGAAGGGGGAGGGGTCCAGGATGACCGAGGTCAGCAGCATGCGTCCGCGGTTGGCCTGCGCCACGGTTTCGCTGTACTGCCACCATTCGGTGGGTGTCATGTTCCAGGCTTCGGCGGTGTTGCCGCCGGTCATCAGCCCATGCAATCCGTCCTGGGCCCAGCGGTCGACGTGCGAGGCCAGGGTGGGCAAGTCCAGGCTGAAGTCGGCCTTGAACGGGGTGGGTACGGCATTGGTCGACTTGACCATATGCTGACGGGCCCACTGTTTTGCTTCGCTGCGGGTGTATGCGGCCATGGTAGTTACCTCCTAAGGTATTTTTCAGGGAACTGGCAGGTTCGCCCACGATATCATCGCCTCGCCCTTGCGCAGGACGCCGGTCCGAAAAACCGGTCTGGCCATGATGTCGTTATTCCCGTGGGCGCGCCCGACCAGAGTTCGCAAGGCAGGACGCATGAGCCGGACCCTCTGGTACACCCGCTGCCCGGTCGCCGACATGGTGACGCCGGGCCGGACGTACCTGCTGGATTCGCCGGTTTTTCCGGCGCGGGCCGTTTCCTGCATCCGCAATTTTCTGCCGCCGGTATCGGCGCCGACGGTTGCTGGCCAACGCGGCACGCGCCCGCTTCTGCGAGAATGCTACCCACGGTGAGTCTTTCCATGGCTAGCGGCGGACATTCCGGCCCGCGTGGGGTCCAACCGCCAGGCCATGCACCGTGGCGTTTTTATGTCCTCCAGTAGACCATCGACCGCTATGCTCCTGTCCCGTTTGTCCGCTTTGCTGAGTCTGTTCTTGTTCGTGGAGGTGGTTGCCGCGCAGAACACCGGTGTTGTCGACCGGGTGCAGATGGGGGACAACGATCTGGATTGCCGGCAGATCGCGGATCAGGTTAGCGAACTCGAGGCAATCCTGGCGCCGCTCAAGGGTGATCAGGGTGCCGTGCGTGGCGCGACAGAAACCGCGACTCGCTCGCGTACCGGCGAAGTGGTGGCCGGTGTAGCCAAGGCGTTGCCATTCGGTTCCATTTTCGGCGACATCGCCAAGGATGTACTCGGCCGTCGCGCCAAGGAGGCCGATGCGCGCGTCGGCTCGGTGCGGGCGCGCAAGGAATATCTGGTCGATATGTTCCTGAAGCGCAAGTGCCGGGTGGCGGACCTGGAGAACGCTGCCGACGGGCAGAAAACCAAGGCCAAGGCCGTCGGCGCAGGCGGGGTGGTAGCGGACGAAGCACCGGCGCCGGCAACTGTCGGGCCGCAGGCCGACTCACGCCACTCGGGCGTCGAACCCCAGGCCGCGCTGCCGGCACCCGTGGCGCCCGAGAATGCCGCCAGCGCACCAGCGGCGGAAACCCCGGCCACGGCGCAGGCTGACGGCGCCATCGAGCCGCCAGAGAAGCCCGCCGCCAAGGCGCCAAGGGCCAAGGCTGCTCCAGCCGTGAAGTCTGAGAAATCCGGGAAACGCGCTTCGGTCCCGTCTGGCCCAACCCCGGAGTCGACGCGCGGGCCGCTGTTCGTGCTCGACTTCCGGCTCGCTTTTCGTACCAGTGCCGACCCCGATGGCAAGGACGGTGCCCTGGGCTTGGCCCTGGGTGGCGTGCCGCTGACCATCATGCAGGCCATTACCGACAACGCTTACGTCGCGCTGCTAAAGGACCTTGCTGCCGCCGGCTTTGAGGTATTGAACCCGGAACTGACGGCTGCGGCATCGACTCGCGGCAGCCTGCCAGCGCCAGCGCGCAGCGGCGATTACCTGTACTTCGCGCCCAGCGGCGCGCCACTGGCGCAGGCGCCAGGCGTTACCGTGCCGGGCAGCGATGCTGCTCTGGCCGAAACGCGTACCGCCTTGGCGCAGGCGGTTACGGGGCGCAAGCCTGGCGCGCATTACGCCATTGGCGTCTGGTATGTGGATTTCGCCCGCATCAAGGGCGACGCCGGGGATGCCACGCCGCAGGAACTCGAAACACGCCTGGCCGTTGCCGCCGGCAGCCATGTGGCGCTGGTGGAGCCCGGCGAGGACGACGAAACGCCCGCGCGCGCGGTGCGCGTGCTGAACCTGGGGCGCGATCTGGTCAGCCGGGAACCCTACGGGCAGGTACGCTTGCCGGCGGAGGGCAGCGCGCTGGAACTGCGCGCCGACCCCGAACGTTTTCGCACCCTGGTAGAACGTCAGCTCAAGCGCGCTCGCAGTGCGCTGATCGGCAGTCTGCCGCCCCCTCCTGTCATAGACAAAACGTCTGCGGAAAAACCCCGGATGCCGAAGGCTGCGCCTGGCCCGCAGGAGCCACCCGGCGCCCGGGCGCCATAAAGGAGCGCTTATGCCTGAAACGACGGTTACGGACAGCGACACCTACTGGAATGGTGACGGCGGCGATATCTGGGTGCGCAACATGGATCGCAGCGAGGCCGCGTTCGTTTCCATGACGGCGGCCCTGATGGCGCGCGCGGCGGTGCGCCAGGGTGAGCATGTGCTCGATGTCGGCTGCGGGGGAGGCGTTACCAGTCAGGTGTTGGCCGAACGGACAGGCCCCGGCGGCGAGGTGCTGGCGGTCGACATTTCGGCGCCGATTCTGCGCGTCGCGCGGCAACGGCATGATCGGACCGCGAATCTGCATTTCCTGCAGGCCGACGCGGCCACCGCGGATCTTGGAGGACCGCGCTTCGACCTCATTTTCTCCCGCTTCGGAGTGATGTTTTTCGCCGATCCGCTAGTGGCTTTCACCAACTTGCGCCGCGCTTTGAAACCCACCGGTCGCATGGTGTTTCTGTGCTGGCGCGCAATGAAACAAAATTCGTGGATTGCCGAGGCGACGGGCGCCGCGGTCAGCACCCTGGGTGAGGAACACCGGCCCGCACCGCCAGCCGATCCGTTTGCACCAGGGCCGTTTGCACTGGCAGACCTGGAGCGCACCGCGCAGATTCTGCGCGGGGCAGGCTTTGGCGACGTCACCATCGAGCCGCTCGATGACTTCATGTGGCTCGGCGACCTTGAACACGCCGTGAACTACCTCAAGAGCATGGGGCCCATCGCCCAGGCCCTGCCCAAGGTATCCGCGGATCAGGAACAGGCCGTGGACCAGGCCATGCGCGCCGCGCTGGCTCGCTATCTGGTCGACGGCGAGGTGCGGGCGCCAAGCGCCACCTGGATCGTCGCCGCGACTGCCTGAGAGGCTCAGCGCTCCGGGCGCAAATGCGGAAACAGAATCACCTCGCGGATGGAGGTGACGTCCGCGAACAGCATGGCCAGGCGGTCGACGCCGATGCCCTCGCCAGCCGTGGGCGGCAGGCCGTACTCGAGCGCTTCGATGTAGTCGGCGTCGAAGTACATGGCCTCCTCGTCGCCGGCCGCCTTGCGGGCGGCTTGTTCCAGAAAGCGGGCGGCCTGGTCTTCGGGATCGTTCAGCTCCGAGAAGCCGTTGGCCAGTTCGCGGCCGGCGATGAACAGCTCGAACCGTTCGGTGAGCGCCGGGTTGTCGGCGCGGCGACGGGCCAGCGGTGAGACCTCGACCGGAAAGTCAGTGACGAAGGTCGGCTGGATGAGCTGCTCCTCGACCACCTTCTCGAACAGTTCGAGCTGCACCTGGGCCAGCACGTCGTCGTCCTTGACCACCAGGCCCAGCTCCAGCGCCAGGGCGCGGGCGGCGTCCAGATCCGCCAGCAGCGCAGGCGTGGCGCGCGGCAAATAGGCGGTGATGGCCTCGGCCAGCGTGTAGCGGGCGAAGGGCTTTCCAAAGTCGATGCTCTGGCCCTGGTAGGTGAGCTGCGTGCTGCCGAGCACGCGTTGCGCCAAATCCCGCAGCAGGCGCTCGGTCAGGTCCATCAGGTCGCGGTAGTCCGCGTAGGCCTGGTAGAACTCGAGCATGGTGAACTCGGGATTGTGGCGCGTGGACAGGCCTTCGTTTCTGAAATTGCGGCCCAGTTCGAAC
>CAZZHF010000129.1:0-5671 GCA_964653545.1 uncultured Gammaproteobacteria bacterium
AAGCTGTTCGCGGTAGCCGGTTTTTCCGCGTTATGGCTTGGAGAAACCTACCAGCCGCTGGTTTACGTCGGTGCCGCGGGGGCCTTCGCGAGCCTGTTCCTGCTGTCCGACGGCAAGCTGCGCGGTAGCCTGCGATCGGCGCTGTTCGTGACCGGCGCCGCGCTGCTGTACGGCCTCACCGATGTATTGCTGGTTGGCGCAATCCAGGCTGGCATCAGCCCGCTCCAGATCGGCGTGTATTCACTGCTGGTGCCGGCCCTGCTCACGCTGCCCATAACCCTGACGCTGCTGCCCGGCCGCTGGCGAATCAGCCGGCCCTTCGGCCGCGCACTCGCCAGTTACGCCACGATTCAGATTGCGGGCATGGTGTTCCTGATGCTGGCCTTCGGCCTGGCTGGCAAGGCCACCATCGTCAATATCGTGCAGACCTCGCGCGGGCTGTGGGTACTGGTCGTGGTGTATGTCATGGGACGCCTGGGCATCGCCGGGGTCGAGCGCCTGACCGGCGCCCAGTACCGCAAGCGTGCGTTGGGTGCCCTGCTGCTGATGGGCTCACTGGCCCTGGCGGTGCTGGCACACGGCTGACCGACATCGGCGAGCGATCGGAACGCCCATTCGCGCAAGCCGCGCGGCGACGATGCGGCTTGCCGGCGTCCCAGGCGAATTATCACGCCCCCCCTTCAGAGGAGCCACGCGCCCCCCGGGCCGGACCTGCGCCACCGCTACGGCGGCTTAACGCCGCCTTAACCTTGGCTGTGCAGACTGATCGCACCTGTTGCCCCAGCCTGCTCCGGTCATGACGCAATCGCTCCTGCCGCAACTGCCTTTCTCCGACAAATACGACCTGGCTCACGCCCACGCCTATCAGCAGAAACACCATACCGGCCTGCGGCGGCGCCTGACCACCTGGCGGGAAACCCAGCTGGCCCGCCGCGCCCTGAAACTGGCGGGCAATCCCGAATCAGTGCTCGATATGCCCTGTGGCGCGGGCCGCTTCTGGCCCATGCTGGCGGCGCACCCGACCCGCCGGCTACTGGCCGGTGACCGCAGCCCGGCCATGCTGGAGATTGCGCGCGGCAGCGCCCAAGCAGCGGTACTGAGCCGGGTCGAGTCGCTGCAAGCGCTGGACGCGTTCGGGCTGAGCCTGCCCGACGATGCCGTGGAGCACGTCCTGTGCATGCGGCTGTTGCACCACATCGAGAGCGCCGCCGATCGGCTGCGTATCCTGGGCGAGATTCACCGGGTAGGTCGCCTTGGCGCCACCGTCAGCCTGTGGGTGGACGGCAATCTTCAGTCCCGCCGCCGAAACCGTCAGGACGCGCGGCGAACGCGCGCCAACCTCAATCGGCTGGTAGTGCCGCGCGCCACTATCGAAGCGGAATTCGCCCAGGTGGGCTTTCGCGTTCGCCGACGCCTGGATATATGCCCGGGTCTATCCATGTGGCGCCTGTATCTCCTGGACAAGGCCTGAGGCCGACAGACAGCGGCGACACTGTCGGCCAGCCTGACCGGTCCGTGGGCTTGCCGAGCGCGCCCACAGTTCATACCTCGCGAGCAGAATCGGCGATTCCCTTGCTACAGTCCCGGCGCCGGCGGACGATTACCCGCAGGCAACGTGCGGGACGTTGGTCCCCGACTTCGCGAGGATTCATGCATGGGCCGCCTGATAGGTTTTCTGCTCACGGTACTGGCGTTGCTGCTGGTCGGTTTCTTTCTCATCTACAACCACCTGGTCACATTGCGCAACCGCTACCGCAATGCCTACGCGCAGATCGACGTACAGCTGCTGCGCCGCCATGACCTGGTGCCGAATCTGGTGGAGACGGCACGCGCCTATCTGCAGCACGAACGCGCCACGCTGGAGGCAGTGATTGCCGCCCGCACGGCCGCGGTTGGGGCCAGCCAGCAAGCCTCGGCGCAGCCCGGCAGCGCCGCGGCCATGGCCGCCCTGGGCCAGGCCGAAGCCACGCTCGGTGGTGCGCTCGGCCGCCTGCTCGCCGTGGTGGAGCAGTACCCGGACCTGAAAGCCGATGCCACCATGGCACGCCTGAGCGAGGAGCTGGCCTCCACCGAGAATCGGCTGGCGTTTGCCAGACAGGCCTACAACGACGCGGTGATGAGCTACAACACAGCGCTGGAACTTTTTCCGAACGTGATCGTTGCCGGCAGCATGGGCTTTCGGGGCGCCGGATTCTTCGAACTCGATGACACCACGGTGCGGGCGCTGCCACAGGTCAGCCTGTAACGGCAAAAATGGACTTTTTCGCC
Source organism: uncultured Gammaproteobacteria bacterium (assembly GCA_964653545.1). Lineage (GTDB taxonomy): Bacteria > Pseudomonadota > Gammaproteobacteria > Immundisolibacterales > Immundisolibacteraceae > Immundisolibacter. The sequence continues at coordinate 2,269 of CAZZHF010000129.1, forward strand.
GTTCAGCGGCGGGCGCGTCGCTACAGCGCCCTGCTGCTGGTGCTGTTCACGCTGGCCGTCCTGGGTCTGGTGCTCGCGGTCAATCTGCTGGTCGGGTGGACGGTAGTGCTGGGCGACCTGCGCCACGGCGGCTATCGCACCCTTGCCGGGCTGCCAACGGCGCTCTACGGCTGGACAACCGGCGTCACGGTGGCCCTGATAGCGGTCACCACGGTGCGCAGGCTGTGGGAGCTGAGCGCCGGTGGACCGGTGGTGGCGCGACTGGCTGGCGCGCGCTGGGTGGCGCCGGATGCCGCCGACCCGCCACGGCGGCAACTGCTGAACGTGTCGCAGGAGATTGCCGTGGCCTGCGGTCTGGCCATGCCGCGCATCTACCTTATGGAAGACGAGCCTGGCATCAACGCCTTCGCGGCTGGGCGCGGCCCGGCCGACGCCGTCATCGCGGTCACCCGCGGCTGCCTGGAACGCCTGGATCGCGACCAGCTCCAGGGTGTGCTGGCGCACGAGTTCAGTCACCTGCTGCATGGCGACGGCCGTTTGAACATCCGCCTGCTTGGCTTGCTGCACGGCCTGACCGCGCCCGGCGCACTGGGTGGAATCCTGATGCGCTCCCGCGCCGGGGGTTTCTCTGGCCATGGGCGGTACGGCCGTGGCGGATTTCCAGGCCAGTGGCTGGTTGGCCTGGGGCTGGTCACCGTCGGTTATACCGGCGTGCTACTGGCGCGCGTCATCCGTGCCGCTGTTTCCCGGCAGCGTGAGTTTCTGGCCGACGCCGCGGCGGTACAGTTCACGCGTAATCCGCGCGGCCTGGCTGGCGCCCTGCGCGTGGCCCGCGACGCGACGCCCGCCGACGCGCTGCACAGCAGTCAAGCCGAGGCGTTCAGCCACATGCTGTTCAGCACTCCGACCGCAACGTGGTTCAGTCGGCTGCTGGCCAGTCACCCACCGCTTACCGCGCGTATCGCGCGCATCTATCCGTTGTTCCAACGCCCGCTCGGCAGCCCGCTCCCAGCCGATGGCCAGGCGCCTGCCGGTGGCCCCGCCGGACCGTCCAGCGTGGCGTCCGTCTCGCTGATCACCAGTGTCGGCCAGTTCGACGCCGCCAACCTTGGCTATGCCGTCGCCCTGCTGCGCTCGATTCCACCGTCGCTGCAGGAGGCAACACAAACCCCCGCTGACGCAGCCGCCCTGTTGCGCGGGTTGCTGGCCGATGACGCAGCCCTTGACCACGCGGCACCCAGCACTGGCGCCCGACTGAGTGCGCGAGAGCTGCAACTTGGCATTGCCGCGCGCCAACTCGGGCCGCGTTTTCGGCTGCCGCTGGTCGATCTGACCCTGCCAACCCTGGCCAATCAGCCAGGCGACGAACGCGAGCGGCTGCTCGACGCGCTGCGGCCGGTGGTCGACAGTGCGCCGACCGAGGCGCAGCGCTGGGCCCTGTGGGCACTGGTCCACAGCCAGCTGGCGCCGCCAAAACGGTTTTTCGTGGGGCAGTCGGCGCGGGACCGGGATTGCCGACACGTACTGTGGACACTGGCCAGCAGCGCCAGCGCCGGAACCGAGGAAGCCTATGGCGCCGCCTGCGCCGAACTGGGGTTGCCAGCGCTACCGGTCAGCGCCGATCTGACCGTATTCGACGCGGCGCTGCGCCGGCTTGCCGCAACGCCCTTGCTGCCACGTCTGCGCCTGCTGTCGGCCTGCGCCCGCGCGGTCAGTCACGACGGCCGGCTGGAAGTGCCGGAACTCGAACTGCTGCGCGCCATTGGCGCACTACTGGATTGCCCGTTGCCGCCGCTGCCGGATGCACCCTCACCGGGAGCCTGACGGCCCGCCGGTCGGACATTCAAGCGCGAATCAGCGGCGGCGGCGGCCGCTGGCTGAAGAGCGAGCCGACCACGCCGCTGTTCGAGAAGCCCTCGGCCAGCGCCTACAGCGTGACCCTCGTGCCGGCGCCGGTGAGCCCGGTGCTCAAGCCGAGCCGGTTGGCGAGCGCGAGCGTGCCAGCATCCGATGCCGCTGGCGTCTCTACCTTGATTTTGGACTGGATTTTCCAGCGCCTATGGAGTCCGGGCCTGCACGCGGTCAAGAAACTCCTGCGTGGTATTGCTGCGCGGGAATGCCCCCGACGGGATCGACAGCTCCAGAAATTCACACAGCGGCGCCCAGCCATCCTTGACGTCGTACACCAGCAGGCGGCTCGCGGGCAGTGCCGCTTTCACTTCGGCGTTGTGCTTTTCGTATACCTCGATGACATGCGCCCGATCGAGTTGGTCGCCGAACGTGCCCACCCGGACCATCTCCCGTGGCATAACCAGCGAGTGGAACAGCGGCGCGTCCTCGGGCGGCAGCGGCAGGCGCTGGGCCGGGAAGATGGTGGTGCTGATACTGTCGTACCAGGCGTCGGCGTCCCGCACCGTGAGGATGACCCTGGCCCGCGGGTAATGTGCAGCCAGCTGCCGCCAGAAGAACGCCGGCGGCCAGTCGACCGCCGCGCGATAACCCGCCAGCAGCGAATTCCAGTCCGCGTCCCCCGCCTTTTGTGCCTGGCGCCACAGCTCGGCATGCCCCGGACGGACGAACACCTCGTGCATGTGATAGCAGGGGCCAAACCCGAGTTGCTCCAGCGCAAGTTTCAGGGACAGGGTGCCGGTGCGCCCGAAACCGGCGCCGATGATATTCAGTTCCACTACCTAACCAGACTCAAGGGATAAAAAAGGGGAACAACCGCCGGGTTGTTCCCCGATGTTCAAAGCGCCGCGGACTCAGGCGTACTTGGTGCGCAATGCCTTCCAGCGGCGGCCGCATTCGCGGGCACCCTGGTCGATATAGTCCGGCACCACCTGATACGGTGGTCGGATCGGCCCGGCCCTGCAATAACCCGCTTCGTCGAAACGGATCTTTTCAAGCTGGATGTTGTAGGACGCAAACTCGGCCATGCCGCCGGGCGGGAAGAACGTCTGCATGGTGTAGCCGATATCGGTGTCGATGGCCTTGGCGCGGGCCCAGTCACCGGCCGCAATAGCGTCGCGCAGGGCCAGTGCCGGCTCGGGCCCCATGCTGGCTTCGGTAGCCCAGAAAGCGATGTTCTGTTCCGGCTCGATACGCGCCATGGCGTAAGCGCCAGCGACATGCGGCAGAAAGCGGATCTTGCCCTGGGTCATGCCGATCAGGGCGCTGATCATCGGGTCGGGGCCATGCTTGCTGCAGATCAGGGTCGGCGCGCGACGCGCGACCTGGGCCCAGAACGGCGGCGGGAAGTTGAAACGGAACGCGCCCGGATTGTCATAGGCCATGACCGCCAGCTGCGGAAACGCCTCGGACATATCAGCATAAAACTGCACCGCCATGTCCAGCGTGCACGGCTGCCACATGGGCAAGCCCAGCATGGTGCCATCGGCACCCA
>CAZZHF010000129.1:5681-8027 GCA_964653545.1 uncultured Gammaproteobacteria bacterium
GCGGTTGCGGCGCACGATCTCGTGCGTGCCCAGCGCGGTGGTCCCGATGAACAAGGGCACGCGCTTGCGAACGGTTTCGATCACGCAGGCCGCGGCCTGTTCCCATTCACTTGGGGTGAGGGTGGCGCACTCGCCGGTGGTGCCCATGGCCACCATGCCATTGATGCCGGTTTTTACCAGGGCCTCGGTCAGCCGGGCCAGCTCGTCCAGATCCACCGTATCGACGGCGTCCCAGCGCTCGGCGCCCGGTTTGGACGGCGTCGGCGTGATCGCGTAGAGGCCTTTGATGTCGCTCACACTCAGCATGGTTCGATACTCCTTACCTGGAAGTTGCGCGGCGCGGCGCAGGAATGCGCCGCCGACTCAACGCCTATAAAGGCCTCGAATCGAAGGAATCCGAAAATCACCTATTTCCGATTCCGTGGCCCGAGAAGTCCAGCATGGACTTATTCAGACCTTGTGATCAGCAGTGTCCAGCCGCGTGCCATCCAGCTGCACACCGGCCCATTTCTCCATTACGTCCACCTGGCGCAGGATGTCCGCGGCGTAGCCTTTCTCGCGCACGAACAACTCGAACAGATGAAAAACATGGTCGGTCACCAGCGCCGGTACGTCCGACTGACGGGCAAACTCTGACATATGGCGCAGGTCTTTGGTCATCAGGCCCAGCTGGAACCCACCGACCACGTCACGCGCCAGGGCAAAGTCCGGGTGCTTGCAGAAAAAATTCATGCCGGTGCCCTTGTCCAGTACCTGGGCTGCCACCTTCACGTCGATGCCGTGCTTGGCAGCGATCAGCAAGCCTTCGATAGCCGCCACGCCGGCCGCCGAGCCGACCATGTTGTTGACCATCTTCACGATCTGCCCCGCGCCCAGCGGGCCCACGTGATAGATGTAGCGCGCCATGCGCTCGAGCACTGGCGTCGCCTCGGCCACGTCCGCCTCGCTACCACCGACGCAGAAGGTGAGGGCGCGTTTGGGCAGTGCCTTGGCACCGCCCTCCTCGCCCGTAATGGCGGCGTCGATGTAGCGCACGCCTGCGACGGCCAGTTGTGACGCGATGTCCTTGCTGTGTTCGGGATAGCCGGAGGTGGTATCGACCACCAGCAGACCACGGGCCGCACCCTCGATAATTCCCTGCGCGCCCAGACACGCCGCCCGAACCGCCTCGGACTGGGGCAGCGACAGCAATACCAGGCTGCTCGCCGCCGCCACGGCCCGCGCCGAGCCGTGAGCCGTTACTCCGGGCGCCAGGGCGGCGGCAGCGGTGCGCTCGGCGTCCAGATCATAAGCGTGTACGGCGTAGCCGTCGGCCGCCAGAAGGCGCGCCATATTCGCGCCCAGACTGCCCAGGCCGATGACACCGATATGCTGGCTCATGCGCTGGTCCTCAGTACTTGTGGACGACCCCGTCAACCACGCGCGCGTACTCGCCACCGGCCGTGGTGGTGATGCCGAAATAGGAAAGCGGCGTCTTGCCGGTGTTGCGGATGCCGTGTACCTGCTCACGCGGGATGACCACCGTCTCGCCGGCCTTGATCGGGTACTCGGCGTAGTTCGCCGAACCGGGCTCGCCCTTCAGGTAAAGGCCCTCGCCTTCGATGATCACAAAGCAATGCGCGGAAAAGGGGTGCGAGTGGGATTCGTTGGCCTGGCCCGGCATCAGATTCCAGGACACGATACCCAGATCCTGGCTGTCGGCGTAGACCGGCACCACGTTGGCCTTTTCCGCCGAATACTTGGCGAATTTGTGCGGGTCGAGCGTGCCGGATGGCAGGGTTTCGGGGGTGAGCATTCCGGGCATGGGCTTCATTGGGTCTCTCCTTTTCGGGTGGCCAACTGGCCGGTCGGTCGTTCAGGGGCATATCATCGCGGCCTGGGCGTTACTGAACAAGGGGGAGACGTCATGAGCCTGAAAGATCCGCATCCCGTCACCGGTCCTTGCGTGTGGCGCGGCACCGATTATCGCGACCCCCGGCACTGGGTCTACCAGCTGTCGGGCGACGCACTGGCCGACATCGACCGTGCCGTGCACAGGGTACGCGATGCGGGCCTGAACCTGGACGACGTCACGCCGGCACAGTTCGACCTGCCGGCGCTGGCCGACGACCTGCGCGCGATGGCCGAGATCCTGCACCGGGGCCGTGGCTTCGTACGCCTGCAGGGCATCGACCGGACGCGTTACAGCGACGACGAACTGGGCATCATCCTGTGGGGCCTGGGCTCGCACCTGGGGATTGTCGTGTCGCAAAGCCAGCGCGGCGACCGCCTGGGCCATGTCCAGGATCGCGGCGAGATTGGCCGCTACTACGGCATCGGCGGGCCGATCGAGGTGCACATGGACCC
>CAZZHF010000130.1:0-7989 GCA_964653545.1 uncultured Gammaproteobacteria bacterium
ATGAACGAATCGCACCGCAACTCATTGACGGACGTGGACGAAGTCGATATCGGCATCGTGGCCCCGGATGGCCGCGATGGCATGCTGCTGCACTCACGCGAGTTCGCCGAGGCGGGGGTGCCGTTCATCTTCGATCCCGGCCAGGGTCTGCCCATGTTCGACAAGGCGGAACTGCTGAGCTTCATCGACGAGGCGACCTGGATCACCGTCAACGATTACGAGATCGAGCTGCTCCAGTCGCGCACGGAACTGTCCGCTGGCGACATTGCCAAACGGGTCGAGGCACTGATTGTCACGCGCGGCGGCAAAGGCTCGAACATTTATACCGGCGGTCACCGCATTGACATTCCGGCGGTCAAAACAACCACCATCAACGACCCCACGGGCTGTGGCGATGCCTACCGGGCTGGCCTGCTGTACGGGTTGATGCATGAACTCGACTGGCCAATTACCGGCCGTATCGCGTCGCTGATGGGCGCCATCAAGATTGAGCAGCACGGTACGCAGAATCACTGCTTCACGCGCGAGACCTTCGAGCAACGCTTCGTGGCCGAGTTTGGCCACGGTTTTTGATTTGGCCGGTCAGGCGCCCAGGTCCCCTGCCAGCGCCTGCAGCAAGGCCAGCGCCACCAGGGCAGCGGTTTCGGTCCTGAGCACCCGCGGTCCCATGCGGACCGCCCGGTAGCCGGCGGCTTGCGCCGCTTCCCTTTCGTGGGGGGCAAGCCCGCCTTCAGGTCCAATCAACACGCTGACCGGGCCCGTGAGCGCACCGACCGGCGTCAACGCCCGCGCCGCCCGCGGGTCGAGTAAAAAGGCCGTTCCCGACAGTGCATGCGTGAGGTGCTCAGTCAGCGTGCAGGGCGCCATTAATGTCGGCACGCGCGTGCGCCCGCTCTGTTCGCAGGCCGCCAAAATCACCCCCCGCCAGTGCGCCACGCGGCGTTGCTCGCGCTCGCCGTGCAAGCGCAGCACCGTGCGCTCGGTCACCACCGGCACCACGGCCTGCACGCCTAACTCCACGGCCTTTTGCAGCGTGTAGTCCATACGCTCACCGCGCGAGATACCCTGCACAAGACACAAAGACAGGGTGGACTCGACCCGATCAGGCGTGTGCTCGCCCACCTGCGCCACCAGCGCGCCGCCGACCCCACGCGCCAGTACTGCCGAGTACTCCCCGCCAAGGCCGTCAAACAGGCACAGCTCATCGCCAGCGCGCAGGCGCAGCACCTTGGCCGCGTGCTCCATCGCCCGGCGGTCGAGCGGCACCTCGCCTCCACTGGCCAGAGGCTGGTCCACATATAGACGCGGGATGCGCACCCGATCTGGCTCAGGCGTCCGCCAAGCGCACGAAGTCGGCGACCGACAACCGCTCCGGACGTAAGGCGGGATCAACCGCCGCCGCTGCGAACTGCGGCGCGTCCACCACACCGGCGAGGCTGTTGCGCAAGGTCTTGCGGCGCTGGGAAAAGGCGCGCTGCACCACCTCCGCGAAACGTTTTTCATCGCCGGCCGGATAGGGCAATTGTCGGTAAGGCGTCAACTCGACCAGTCGCGAGTGCACCTTGGGCGCGGGCGAGAATGCACCCGGCGGCACCACAAATAGTGCCTCCACTCGACACGCGTACTGAATCATCACCGACAGCCGGCCGTAGTCTGTATCACCCGGTGCGGCGGCCATGCGATCCACCACCTCGCGCTGCAGCATGAACAGCATGTAGGCAATGGCTGAGCGCTGGCTGAGCAAGTGAAACAGCAGCGGCGTCGAGATGTTATACGGCAGATTGCCGAACACCCGCAGCGGAGCGCCTGGCACGGTCAGGCTGGTGAAATCAAAACGCAACGCGTCGGCACTGAGCAGCCGCAGCCCGGCATGCGCGGCAAAGCGAGCCGCCAGCCCAGCCGCCAGATCGCGGTCAAGTTCAATCGCGGTCAAGTTACCGGCGCGTTCGAGCACCGGCGCGGTCAGGGCGCCATGCCCGGGTCCGATCTCCACCAAGGTCTCGCCAGGTTCGGGTGCCAGAGTCGCCACGATATGGCCAATGATGCCGGGGCTTTGAAGAAAATTCTGCCCGAAGCGCTTCCGTGCGACCGGAATCATTCGCGACCGGCAACGAGTGCGGCCGCCAGCGCTATCGCGGCCCGCAGGCTTCCACTGTCGGCCCGGCCGCTGCCGGCAAGATCATAGGCCGTGCCATGATCGACCGACGTGCGAATGATCGGCAGGCCCAGGGTGACGTTTACCGCCTGCCCAAAGCCGGCGTATTTGAGCACTGGCAGGCCTTGGTCGTGGTACATGGCGAGCACCGCGTCAAATTGCGTCAGACGCTCGGGAGTAAACACCGTGTCCGCCGGCAGCGGGCCGGTCAGGTCCAGCCCCTCGGCCCGTGCCGCGGCAATGGCCGGCTCGATCAAGTCGATCTCCTCGCGCCCCAGGTAACCGCGCTCGCCGGCGTGGGGATTCAGCCCACATACCGCGATACGCGGGCGTTTGAGTCCAAACCTTCGATGCAGATCGTGGTTCAGAATCCGCAGCGTGCCGATCAAGCCATTGATGCTGAGCGCCTCGGCCACGTCCCGTAACGGCAAATGCGTCGTCGCCAGTGCCACCCGCAACTGACCCGCCACCAACATCATCACCACCTGCCGGCAAGCGACGCGGGCGGCCAGATATTCCGTATGGCCGCTGAACCGGATACCGGCGTCACCAATCACGCCCTTGTCGAGTGGCGCCGTCACCAGGGCATCGAAGCGACCTGCCAGGCAGCCATCGATGCCGCGGTCAAGGCCATCCAGAACAGCCCGTGCATTAGCGGGTTCAGCCCGTCCCGGCTGCACCGGGCGCGGCAGGCGAACCGGCCAGACCCGGGCGCACCCGGGCGCGGCAAGACTCGGGGCCTGCGTCGGGTCAAACACCTCGAACCGCACCGCGAACTCAAGCGCCGCCGCCCTTGCCGCCAGCAAGTCGGTGTCGCCGATCAGGGTGATTTCGACGTTGGGCAGCGAAGGCAGGCGCACCAGGTCAAGGCAAATGTCCGGGCCAATACCGGCCGGCTCGCCGACGTTAAGCGCCAGGCGAATCATGCGCATGTACCTTAAAGATGCAGTTCCACGTATGCCTCGTCGCGCAAGCGCTGTAACCAGCTCTGGGTCATTTCCTCGGCCTTGCGGGCGCGCAACGTGTCGCGGGCATGCGCACGACGGTAGTTTTCGGTGTCATCGTGCTGGCGCCGGGCCTGCACGCGCATCAAGTGGTAGCCAAAATTGGACGCCACCGGTTCACTCAGTTGTCCCAGCGGCAGATTCCGCATGGCAGTCCCGAAAGCCGGCACAACCTGTTGGGCAGTCACCCACCCCAGATCGCCGCCGCTTACCGCCGACGCGGGATCGTCCGAGTGGCTGCGCGCCAAGTCATGAAAATTCTCGCCGGCCAGAATGCGCTGGCGCAGCGACTGGATACGCGCCAGCGCCTCTTCCTCGCGCCCCGGCTCGGTCTTGATCAGGATGTGTTCGACATGGGTCTGCTCCACCACATGCCGGCCACCGGTCGCGTCGGACCCCAGTAATTTCAGGATATGGACACCATTGGAGCTGGGAATAAGCGCACTCACGCCTTGCAGGGGCAGATCACGCACCGCATCCACGAAGGGAGGCGGTAACTCGTCGGCGTTGCGCCAGCCAAGGTCGCCCCCCTCCAGGGCTTGCTGGCCCCGCGACACCGTGACTGCCATCTGGCCGAAGTCCGCCCCGGCCAGCAATTCCTCACGCACCTGACGTGCTTTTTTCAGGGTGCTGCGCTGCTGTTCCGGGGTTGGGTTGGGCGGCAGGGCGACCAGGATGTGCGCCAAGTGATAGCGGCTGGCCGCCGTCGCACCACCCTCGGCCAAAAACCGCTCGACCTCGGCATCGGACACGCCAATGCGCGCAATGACTTCCTTCTGGCGCAGCTGGGTAATCCGCATCTCGATGCGGACTTCCTCACGGAACTCCTCGAAATCGCCACCGTCAGCGACAATCGCCTCGCGCATCTGCGCCAACGACAACTTGTTGCGGGCGGCGATATTCTCCAGCGCAAAGTTCAACTCGTCGTCACCAATGTTGACGCCAGCGAGTTCGGCCAGCTGCAGCTGCAGGCGACGGGCCACCAGATGCTCCAGGACCTGGCGCTCGAATTCACGCATGGGTGGCGCCGCCGTACCGCGCTGCCGCAGGTCCGCCAGAATGCGCTGCACCTCGTGCTGGAGTTCACTGGCGACGATCACGTCCTTGTTCACCACCGCCACCACCCGATCGAGGTTGGCTGCGAGGCCTGACAACGGCAACGCGGCGCTGAACAAAATGGCGAGCAATCGTTTCACGTCAGGTGTTATCCACAGCGGAATCAGAAGCCAGCGGCATCGCGGCGATAGCCGAACACGCCTTCCGTGATCAGGTCCTCGACCTTGTTGCCCACGTTGGTCAGGCCTTTGAGCTCAAGTTCGAACAAAATGGCGTTGGTGGTTCCGCCGCTCAGGTTACGCACGTAGCGACGGGTAACCACTCGCGCGCCCCAGCAACAGCTCTCGTACCCCAGGCCAAGGAAACTCTCGATGACTTTGGCCTCGGGCAGGGAGTAGTACGACCGGCCCACCACCTGCCAGTTGCGGCCCAGCGGGATGACGCCGGACAGATCAAGCTGCTCGAGGTTGTCCACCTGTCCCGGCGCGGACAGGTCGGGCAACTCGCGGCGCATGCGATACGACGCGTTCAGCAGCAGGCCACTGGCCGGACGGTAGTAGAGGCCGACCACGGACCGCTGCGTACTGCCGTTGTCGGGGTCCCACTCCATATCGCCGCGCGCGGTCAGCGCCCGGGTCAACCGCGCCCACAGCTCGCCGACAAAAGCCGACTGACTGTCGTCAGCCGCTGCCGTCGGCAACAAGTCCACCTGGCGATCCCGGAAATAATAGATCTGGCCCAGGCTGGCGCGCAGCATCTCGACGCCGCTGGTGGCGCTCAAAAAGCGACTGGTTACCGCCGCCGTGACCTGGTTGGCGTCACCCTGCCGATCCGGCCCTGAGAAGCGGTTGCTGCGAAACATCGACTCGAATCTGAAATCGCTATCGCCGGTATCAAACAGGGGGATGTCGTCCTGATTGCGCCGCGGTGCATACAGATAAAAAAGTCGTGGTTCAAGCGTCTGTTGCGCGGCCAGACCCCACAGGTCGACATCGCGTTCAAAAAACAGACCGCTGTCCACGCTCAGGATGGGCAACGCCCGGCTGGGTGCGTCATCCAGGCCCGGCAGCTGATGATTCAGCTGATACTGGGTATAGCGAAAACCGAATCGTGGCTCGACCCGAAACGCCGCCCGCTCCCATGGCAGGCTGATACTCGGATACAGATCCAGTCGCGTGCCATCCACCAGATCCGGGTGGTCATAGCTGGTGTACTCGCTATCCAGCGCGTAACTCAGACCTCCCGGGGCGAAACCCGAGGTGTTGAAGGCTAACTGTGGCACCCGTCGATACGGGCGGCTACCCGACAGGGTCTGATAGGTTTCGACCTGGCCCCTTACGCGCCAGTTGTCCCCGTTGTAGCTGGTGGTGGCAAGGCGCTGCAAATGGGTGGTACTGACGTCCGTGAGACCGCGGCCAAAGTCCTCGAAATATGCCTCGTCCGATACCCGGTTATAGGTCAGATAGTGCGTCCAGCGCGGGGTGATAACCCCACTCTGGCTCATGAAAAAAGCATCCCGGCTGCGCCCTGCCACGTCATCTGAGGGCAGGAAAGTGCCATTCAGCTCGCCCGCGACACCGCTGAACAGATAGCGGCCACCCGCCTCCATCATCAGACCCCGCTTGCTCATATAGCGTGGCGCGATGGTGGCGTCGTAATTCGGACCCAGGTTCAGGTAGTACGGGGCGCGCAGCTCGAACCCGGTTTCATCGGTACTGCCGGCACTCGGGGCGAGGAACCCGGATTTGCGTTTGTCCGACAGCGGAAAGCTGAAATATGGACTGTAGAAGATTGGCACACCCTTGAAGTCCAGCACCACATTGCGTGCCACACCTTGCCCGCCGTCAAAATCGAGGTCGATCTGCGATGAGCGCACGGCCCAATCGCGCTTGCCCGGCGGACAGGTCGTATAGAAGGCCCCTTCCAGGGCATGGCGGCTTGAGTCCCGGCGGATGATGCGGGTGGCCCGGCCACGGGCACGCTTCTCGCGCAAGGCATAACTGGCGTTCTCGATCGTGCCCTGGTCGGAGTCGATGTTGTAGTTAAGGCTGCTACCTTCGAGCATCATGCGGCTGTCGCCGAATACCACCGCGCCGGCCGCGCCCACCGCCTGGGTATCCCGGTTGAAGGTGACCTCGTCGGCGTTCAGCTGACGGTCGCCCTTGACCACAGCCGCCTGACCACGCAACAGGATGTCACCGGAAGGCTGGGTCTCGGATCTGTTGGCCACGACGTAAATGGGCTGACCACTGGCCTTGGCACGGGCGGCGACTGCCGGATCCGGCCCGATGAACTCGAAGGCGCTGCCGCACTGGGCGTCGCTGGGCTGGCGTACCGCAGCCTCGCCCGAGGTAACCAGACACAAGACGACGCTCGCAACGGGGAGCGTCCGACCCAGCTTCGCAACCAGAAAACGCGGGTACTTACGCAACACTAAGGGGCCCAGGGCTCAGGCTGAAAAACACGCCCCGCAGGGCACGAATCGCTGTAATACGGGAGTTTGGCTAACCCAGCCCGCGAATCAGGCCGCTGCCTGCGAAAGCCGCGGTGATGATAGCAGACTTGTCGCATCGATCCGGCGGGCATTACCGGCCCCTTAGCTCGCTACACGCAGGCTTATCTGGCGCCAACCACGTTCACTGGCGACCGTGGCCAACGCTGGGTCGGCATCGACCACGCACGGCACGTCAGCTCGCTCCAGCAAAGGCAAGTCGTTGTGTGAGTCGCTGTAGAAGTACAGGTAAGCGCCGACATAGCCGTAGCGCACCTGCCAGCGCTCAAGACACGCCACCTTGCCGTCCCGAAAGCACGGTGGCTCCAAGGCCCGGCCAGTAAAGCTGCCCGCTTCCAATTCGGGTTCGGTGGCAATCAGTGCCGGCACGCCCAACAGGGCCGCAATCGGTCCGGTAATAAAACGGTTGGTGGCCGTGATGATGACCGGCAGGTGGCCTTCGCGGCGATGGCTTTCCAGCAGCGCCCCAGCGCCCGGCGCTATGCGCGGGACGATCCAATCGCCGATAAAGAAATCGCGCAAACGGAACAACTGCGACATTGGCAGGTCACGCAGTGGGCGCAGCGCAAAGGCGAGAAACTCGTGGATGTCCAGCTCGCCGGCCTTGTAAAGTTCGTAATAGCGCGCGTTTTCAACCTCATAAGCCGGCCCGTCCAGCAACCCGACATCCGCCAGATAACGACCCCACAAATAATCGCTGTCGTCAGTCAACAAGGTGTTATCCAGGTCAAACAAGGCAAGCGTACGCGGCATCAAGGGCTATTCCGGCGGCGGGTCGGTGTTAACATCCGACGCCAGTTTACCGTGCGACGGTATGCGTCCTGCAGGGCGGCCCGCACCAGGTTCACTACGAGACCCCGATGGCTTCTGACGATGCCCGTGCCTGTGTTTTTGCAAGGATCGCACCATGATTGATGCGGAAGGCTTTCGAGCAAACGTCGGCATCGTCCTGGTGAACCATGCGGGCCAGGTTTTCTGGGCTCGGCGCATCGGCCAAAACGCCTGGCAATTCCCTCAGGGCGGCATCAAGCAACACGAGCATCCGGAACAGGCCTTGTTCCGCGAACTGCATGAAGAAGTGGGACTAGCACCGGATGAGGTGGAACTGCTCGGCAGCACGAGCAGCTGGCTGCGTTACCTGATCCCACGCCGGTATCTGCGGCGTGATCGCCCCCCTTGCATCGGCCAGAAGCAACTGTGGTACCTGCTGCGCCTGAGCGCCGGCGAAGATCGTATCCGGCTCGATGCCTCGGGCCTGCCGG
>CAZZHF010000131.1:0-7969 GCA_964653545.1 uncultured Gammaproteobacteria bacterium
GCGACTGGGGCGTGTCGCGCCAGCGCTACTGGGGCTGCCCGATCCCGGTCATCCACTGCGAGTCCTGCGGCGCCGTGCCGGTGCCGGACGCGCAGCTGCCGGTGCGCCTGCCCGAGGACGTCACGGTCGACGGCACCGGCTCGCCGCTGACGCGGATGCCCGAGTTTTTCGAGACCACCTGCCCGGACTGCGGCCGCCCGGCGCGGCGCGAGACCGACACGTTCGACACCTTCTTCGAGTCGTCCTGGTACTTCGCCCGCTTTGCCTGCCCGGACCTGGACAGCGCCATGTTGGACGGGCGTGCCAACAGCTGGCTGCCGGTGGATCAGTACGTCGGTGGCATTGAGCACGCCATCCTGCACCTGCTGTACGCGCGCTTTTTTACCAAGCTGATGCGCGACGAGGGCCTGATCGACGTCAGCGAGCCGTTCACGCGCCTGCTCACGCAGGGCATGGTGCTCAAGGACGGCGCCAAGATGTCCAAGTCCAAGGGCAACACGGTCGACCCGCAGGCGCTGATCGACCGTTACGGCGCCGACACGGCACGCCTGTTCATCATTTTCGCGTCCGCGCCGGACCAGGCGCTGGAGTGGTCCGACGAGGGCGTGGCCGGTGCCAACCGCTTTTTGAAGCGCCTGTGGGGGTTTGCCGCCGACTTCATCGCCTGGCGTGAGGGCGCGCCGGCCGGCGATGCGGGGGCGCTGGATGTGGACCAGCGTGTCGTACGCAGGGAGCTGCACGAGCGTCTGAGCCAGGCCAGTTATGACTTCGCCAGGAGCCAGTTCAACACGATCGTGTCGGCCGGCATGAAGATGCTGAACGGGATGTCGCGTTTGGCGGTACCCGCGGGGGCCGATGGTGCCGGCTACCGCGCGCTGGTGGACGAGGGCCTGTCGATCCTGCTGCGGCTGCTGGCACCGATCGTGCCGCACATCACGCATGTGTTGTGGGCGCAGCTTGGTCATGAAGACAGCATCCTGCGCGCGGGCTGGCCGCAGGTGGACCCGGCAGCGCTGGAGCGCGCCCAGATCGCGTTGGCGGTGCAAGTGGGCGGTAAGCTGCGCGGTACCGTCAGTGTGTCGGCGGATGCCGACCATGACGCGATCTGCGCCGCGGCGCTGGCTGAACCCAACGTTCAGCGCTTTGTCGGTGCCGGTACGGTGCGCAAAGTGATCGTGGTGCCCGGCAAGCTGGTCAACATCGTCGTCTGAAACTCATAGAGAATTCGTTCATGAGCACTTTTCTGCGCCTTCCGGCATTCGCCGCCTTGTTGTTCCTGGTTGGGTGTGGCTTCCATGTGCGCGGCCACTACCAGTTGCCGGACACGGTGGGGGCGGTATTCATCGAGGTCCCCGGTTATGACTACGACCTGCGTCACAGGCTGCACCGGGCGCTTTCCAGCCGCGGCGTGCGCCTGGTCGAGGACGCCACCGAGGCCGACTCGGTGCTGCGCATCAGCGAGCCCGCCTTCACTACCCGCGTGCTGTCCGTGGGCACCGACGCCCGGGTGTTGGAGCACGAGCTGCGTTACACCTTGGGCTTTGAGCTGAGCCGGCGGGATGGCAGCTTCCTGGTGGCGCCGCAGAATCTGGAGTTGTTGCGCGACATTTCCTACGACGAAAGCAACGTGCTCGGCAGCCAGAGCGAGGCTAACGCCGGCCGCGTGGAACTGCTGAATCAGTCGGTGCGCGAGATCGTGCGGCGCCTGGCGGCACGGCTGCACTAACGGCCGGCCCCGACATGCAGATCAAGGCAGAGCAGCTTGCCGGCGCGCTTGAGCGGGGTCTGCAGCCGATTTATCTGCTCGCGGGTGAAGAACCTGTGCTGGTTGCCGACGCCGCCAGCGCGGTGCGCCAGGCAGCGCGGCGGCAGGGCTTTGGCGAGCGCGTGGTGCATGAGGTCGAGCGCGGTTTCGACTGGAGCGTGCTGGGCGGGGAGGCGGCCAGCCTGTCGTTGTTTGCCGAGCGGCGACTGATCGAACTGCGCCTGGGTGCCGGCAAGCTCGGCGACGACGGTAGCGCTGCCCTGTGTGGGTACGCCAAGGACCCGGCGCCGGATGTATTGCTGCTGCTCACCGGGGAGTCATTCGACCGCCGGATACGGGACAGTGCCTGGTATCGGGCCTGTGACTCGACCGGGGTGGTGATGTACGCCTGGCCGCTGGAGGCGACCGCTATGCCGCGCTGGCTGGTGGCGCGTGCCCGCTCGCTGGGAGTCGCGCTGAATGAAGCGGCGGCGAGCCTGCTGGCCGATCTCACGGAAGGCAACCTGTTGGTGGCGGCCCAGGAACTGGACAAGCTGGTGCTGCTCAGCCCGCCGGGCGCCGCGCTGGACCGCGACAGTGTTTTGCAGGCGGTGACCGACAACCCGCGCTTTGCCGCGCGGGATCTTGCCGACGCGGTGCTGGCGGGCGATGGGCGGCGCTTGACCCGGGCACTGGCACATTTGAAGGACGCCGGGGAGACGCCCATCCTCGCGCTGTGGCAGCTGACCCAGGATTTGCAGCGACTGATCGACGGCAATACCGCGGGTCAGCCGCCGCGACGGCGCGAACTGCTGACCCGGGCCCAGCGGCGCCGGCCGGCGGCGTTCTGGCAAAGTTTGCGGGCCCAGGCGGCGCTGGTGGATCGGGCCTGCAAGGGTGTGGGCAAGGGCGCAGAGCCGTGGCTGGCGTTGACCAGCCTGGCCCTGCGGATGGCCGGGCACAGTCGATTGCAGGGAAATTAAGCATGGATCTTGACGTTTACATTGAGCGGCTTGGCCAGCGCGCCCGGGCGGCATCGCGGCAGCTGGCGCGCGCCAGCACGGCGCTGAAGAACGACGCGCTGGCGGCGATGGCCGACGCCCTGCAGCGGGCCGAACCGACGCTGTTGGCGGCCAATGCCAGGGACCTGGCCTCCGGCAAGGCAGCCGGCCTGGACGCGGCGCTGCTCGACCGCTTGATGCTGGACCGGTCACGCATCGCGGCCATGGCCGACGGCCTGCGTCAGATCGCGGCGCTGGCCGACCCGGTGGGTGCCATCGACGACCTGCGGGCTCGTCCGTCCGGCATCCGCGTGGGGCGTATGCGGGTGCCGCTGGGGGTGGTCGGCATCATTTACGAGTCGCGCCCCAATGTCACCGCCGACGCCGCCGGTCTGTGCCTGAAGTCCGGCAACGCCTGCATCCTGCGCGGTGGTTCCGAAGCCCTGCACTCCAACCTTGCCATCGCCGCCTGCATTGCTGCCGGCCTGGAAAGCGCCGACCTGCCGGCGACGGCGGTACAGGTGGTGGAAGTCACCGACCGGGCGGCGGTCGGCCTGCTGGCCGGCCTGGCGGCTTATGTCGACATTATCGTGCCGCGCGGCGGCAAGGGGCTGATCGAGGCGGTGATTCAGCAGGCGCGGGTGCCGGTGCTCAAGCATCTGGACGGCGTCTGCCATGTTTACATCGACACCGGGGCCGACCTGGACATGGCGCGGCGTATCGTGCTGAACGCCAAGACCCATCGTTATGGCGTGTGCAATGCTCTGGAAACGCTGCTGGTAGCGGACAGTGAGACGGCGGTGCTGCCGGCAATCATTGCCGAATTGCAGGCCCACGGCGTGGAGCTGCGCGGCTGCGCGCGGACCCAGGCCGTGGTGCCGGGCCTGCTGTCGGCAACCGAGGCTGACTGGTACGCCGAGTATCTGGCGCCGATTCTGGCTGTGCGGGTGGTGGATGATATTGATGCCGCCATCGAGCACATCACCCGGTACGGTTCGGCCCATACCGACGCCATCGTGACACGCGACCTCGGCCACGCCGATCGTTTCGTGCGCGAGGTTGATTCCAGTTCGGTCATGGTGAACGCCTCGACCCGCTTCGCCGATGGCTATGAGTACGGTCTTGGCGCCGAAATCGGCATCAGCACCGATAAACTGCATGCCCGTGGGCCGGTGGGCCTGGAGGGCCTGACCAATCAAAAATGGGTGGTGCTCGGCAACGGCGAGGTGCGCGCCTGACAAATTTCCCGCGAACAGGCGGTCCTGCACCGCGACCAATCGGCATCCTGGGCGGCACATTCGATCCGGTTCACGTGGGCCATCTGCGGGCCGCCATTGAGCTGAAATCGGCCCTCGATCTGGCCGAGGTGCGCCTGATACCGGCGCGCCTGCCACCACACCGACCTCAGCCGCGGGCGAGCGCCGAACACCGTCTGGCGATGTTGCAGCGCGCCGTGCGCGGTGTGGCCGGCGTGCGCGTGGACGCACGAGAACTGAGCCGTGCCGGTCCGTCCTACACCGTGGATACTCTGGGCGAGGTGCGCCAGGAACTCGGCCAGCGGCCGATCTGCCTGCTGCTGGGCGCCGATGCGTTCGCCGGCTTGACCGGCTGGCATCGCTGGCAGGCGTTGTTCGAGCTGGCGCACCTGGTGGTGGTGCAGCGCCCCTTATCGGCTGGTCAGGCCGCGCCGCCGTTGCCCGCCAAGCTGGCGCAGGCCATCAGCGGCCGTCTGGCGGACAGCGCGCGAGCGCTGCGCGGCTCGTGTGCTGGTGCGGTCTGGCGGCAGGCACTGCCGCCGCTCGATATCTCGGCGACGCGGGTACGCGCGTTGCTGGGAGCCGGAGAAAGCGCGCGTTTTCTCGTGACCGACGGCTGCCTGCGGTACATTCGTCACCATCGCCTCTACATCGATTGAATATGCCGAAAGACCTTGCCTCCCTGCAGTCCGTGGTGCTCGCGGCCCTGGACGACCTGAAAGCCGTCGACGTGAAAGTGCTCGATGTGAGCCGCCTGACCACCATCACCTCGGTGATGGTGGTCGCCACCGGAACCTCAAACCGCCACGTCCGGGCACTTGCCGACGCGGCGCGCGACGCGGCCAAGGGAGCCGGTTTCACCGTACTGGGCGTGGAGGGTGACAGCGACGCCGAGTGGATCCTGGTGGACCTGGTGGATGTGGTGGTCCATGTCATGTCGCCACAGACGCGCGAGCTGTATCGCCTGGAGGATTTGTGGTCGGCGCTGCCGCGTCGTCCGAAGGCAGAACAGGCCGGCGACAGCGCGTGAGTCAGGTGCTCATTCTGGCGGTCGGCCAGCGGCCGCCGGGTTGGGTCAGTGCCGCGTGTGCCGATTATCTCGGGCGCTTCGGACGTCGTCTGAAAGTAGAACTCAGAGAAATCGCCCCCGCGCGTCGCGGTGCCGGCAGTCGCGATGCGGCCCTGGCACAGGAAGACGCGCGTTTGCTCGCCGCCCTGCCGGACAGTGCTTGGCCGGTGTTGCTGGATGCCGGTGGCCGGCAGTACGACTCGCCCGGCCTCGCGGTGGCGTTGTCTGACTGGTTGGCGCAGGGTGGCCCGCTGGCGTTGATGATTGGGGGCGCCGATGGTTTTGGTCCAAGGGTTCGGGAGCGGGTGCGCGCCCAGTGGGCGCTGTCAGCACTGACCTTCCCGCACATGCTGGCGCGGGTGTTGGTGGCAGAGCAGCTGTATCGCGCTTTCAGCCTGCTGCACAACCTGCCGTATCATCGTGAGCACTGAGCGCCCGCCGGGGCTGACGGCCCGATGATTGTTCACTGCCTGCGCGGTTCGACCGCTGGCTGAGGGGATGAGATGGTGTCCGTGATGCGCCGTCTGCTGCTCTGGAGCGCGTTCGGTATTCTTGTTTCGAGCGCCGTGGGGCTGACCGCGCTGCGCCTGCTGTTGCCACGCCTGGATACTCGTCCGCAGCAGGTAGCGCAGTGGGTCAGCCAGGCGGTGGGTTATCGGGTGGAGTTCTCGCAGCTGCGTGCGGGTCTGCGCGGCATCACGCCGGAGCTGACCCTGCAACAGGTCCGGCTCACTGGCAGCGACGACAGTGTGACGCGGGTCGAGGCGCTTCGCCTGCGTTTCGCGTGGTGGGCATCGCTGCTCGCGCGTCAACCACGGCTGGCGGATATTGAGATCGTCGGCCTGCATTTGGGCATCGTGCGCTACGCCGACGCTCGCTGGCGCATCGGCGGCATGCAGCTGGGCCACGGTGGCGCCAATGCGGGTTTCTCCGCCTGGTTGCTGGCGCAACCGCAGGTGCGCTTGAGCGCCGCCGTGATCGATATCCGCGACGACCAGCAGGCGGCGCGGGCAATCAGCCTGCAGGACGCCGAGGTCCACATGCGCCGCCACGGCGGCCACCACTGGCTGGACCTGCGCGTGGGTGTGGCGGGGGCCGCCAGCGGCGTGTTGCACCTGCAGGCGCAAATCGACGGACTTGGCCAGGATCTGGGTGCCAGCGAGGGTCGTGTCTACGCCATTGCACGCGACATGCAGGGAGTCGACGTGCCGCTGTGGCGCAGTCTGTTCAGCGGGCGGCTTGACGCCGAAGTCTGGTTGCGCTGGAAGCAGGGCAACATTGAACGTGTTCACGGTCGCATCGACGGTCTGGGTGTGCTGCATCAAGCGCAGGCGAAAACGGCCATTCCCTTCGATGCGCTGCACCTGGAGGGCGTCTGGCAGCGGCAGGCACAGGGCTGGGTGGCGGGTATCGATAGCCTGCGGCTCGGGCTGGGCGAGCGTGCCTGGCGTCTGGATCACGGTTATGTCGAGCGCAGCGGCGACACCTGGTCCGTGGCGGCTGGATTGTTGGACGTGCCGCAGCTTGGTCCCTTGGCAGACTTTCTGCCGCCCTCTGAGGCCGAGGACGGCAGCTCTGCCACGATGCTGGCCCAGGCCGATCCCACGGTGCGGGCGCGGGATCTGAAAGCCGTGATCGATAGCACCGCGACTTTGGGGCAGCGTTTGCGTTTGGCCGCGCAAGTCGATGAACTGGCCTGGCGGCCTATGCCGCGCTTGCCAGGGCTGACGGGCGTCGCGGGTGATTTGCGTCTCACGGACGCCGCGGCGAGCTTCACGTTGCAAGGCGCGCCGCACCTGACGCTGGATGCGCCGAGTGCCTATGCCGCGCCGGTACAGATGGATAGGGCACGCGGCGAGCTGGCGGTGCAATGGTCCCCCGGGGGCACGCAGGCACAGCTGAAGGATTTTGCGGTTCTCGTGGGCAGCATTCCGGTATCGGTGCGCGGCCGACTGTCGCTGCCAACCCAGGACGGCGAACCTGAGGTGTTCATGCAGGCCAGCATCCCCGAGGCCCCGGCGGCGGAGTTCTTTGCCCTGCTGCCGGACCGTGCCTTGTCGCCGAAGTTCATCGACTGGGGTCGAGACGCTTTCCAGGGCGGCACGCTGCGCGAGGTGCAAGCCTTGCTGCGCGGGGATCCGCGGCGTTTCCCGTATCGGGACGCCGACGGACAGTTTCTGGGCACGGCGCAGTTCACCGACATAAAGCTCGATTATCGACCCGGTGCCGGCTGGCCGGTGGTGAGCGAAGGCGAAGGCCGGTTTGCGCTGCGTGGCCCGGAATTTGAGTTGACGCTGGACGACGGTCGCCTGCTCGATAGCCGTGCTACCGGGCTGCATGTGCGAATTCCCGATGTGGCGCTGCGCAGTAAACGCCTGTTGCTGGATGGCATCGCCAGCGGAAGCGCGCAGGACGTGATTCGTTTCGTGCAGCAGTCGCCGCTGGCAGCGCGTTTTGGCAAGGCCGTCAGCCTGTTGGGCTTTGACGGACCCGCGCAGACCTCGGTGAGCCTGGACCTGGTCTTCAGCGGCCCGGTCAAGTCGACCCAGATCAGCGGCATCACTCGCCTGACCGACAACCGCCTGCGCATCGGCAACACCGGGCTCACGCTCGAAGCTTTGGGGGGCGAGGTCGGTTTCAGTGCTACCGGCCTGCGGGCGCAGGGTGTGCAGGCGCAGGTGTTCGGTGGTCCGGTTGCGTTTGATCTTGAAACCGCACCCGCGAATGCAGTCCGTATAGAGCCGCGTGGCGAGGCCGACGCGCTGCTGTTGCAGCGCTACCTGCGCCTGCCGCGGCCGTTTTTGTTCAAGGGCAAACTGCCCTGGCAGGGGCGCGGGGGTATTGCTGGCGATGGCCGGCTGGGTCTCGAGGTGGAGCTTGACGTCGCCGCGGCGGTGGG
>CAZZHF010000132.1:0-7933 GCA_964653545.1 uncultured Gammaproteobacteria bacterium
CTCGCTACCCGGACAACGTGGACCGGCCACGCATCTTCACCACGGCGTTCTCCGACAACTACTTCATGTTCTATGTAATCCAGCCGGCGGCGGGTAATCCGCGGGGGCTGGACATCGAGATGCAGTTCGATTTCGTGGAGGACACCATCAAGGCCGCTCTGGAACGCACACCCGGGGTGGCCGAGGTCAAGGTCGAGGGCGGTGCCGAGCGCCAGCTGCGGGTGTATGTTGACCCGGCACGTCTGGCGCAGCGGCGTATCCGCTTGAGCGAGCTGCGTGATGCCTTGCTGGCCCGCAACCGGGACATCTCCGGAGGCGACATCGACGCTGGCAAGCGCCGCTACCTGGTACGCACACTGGGACGTTTCAACGACGCCGAGGAGATGCAGAACACCATCGTTGCCCACCGCGACGGCGTGCCCGTGTACCTGCGTGAGCTGGCCCGGACTGAGCTGACTCACGCCGAGCTGCGCACTCACTCGCGCTTTGCCGGCGAGCCGGGCCTGATGGTGATGGTCAAGAAACAGCGCGGCACCAACGTGGTCGAAGTCGAGCGCGCGGTGGCGGCTACCGCCGCCCGCCTGCAGCAGACGATCGTACCGGCCGCCGGCTTGCAGATGCACCTGATGCACTCGGACGTCAATTACGTGCGCCAGGCAGTCGGTGTGGTGCGCGAGAACCTCATTGCCGGCGCCCTGTTGGCGGTGCTGGCGCTATACCTGTTCCTGCGCCGCGCGACGCCAACCCTGATCGGCGCGCTGGGCATCCCGGTGGCCACGTTGGCCGCCTTCCTCGGCCTGCTGTGGGCCGGGCGCACCATCAATGTGGTGTCACTGGCTGGGGTGGCGCTGGCCATTGGCATGACGCTCGACAACAACATCGTGGTGCTGGAGAGCATCCACCGCCAACGCGCCGCCGGGCGGCGTGGGCTGGACGCCGTGTTGGCCGGCACGCGCGAGGTATGGGGCGCGGTGCTGGCCTCCACCACTACCACGGTAATCGTTTTCATCCCGCTGCTATTGGTGCGCGAGGAAGCGGGCCAGCTTTATTCGGACATCGCCATTGCTATTTCGGCCGCCATCATCGCCTCGCTGCTGGTCGCGCTGGCCCTGGTACCGGTGGCCGAGGCGCGCTTTGCCAGCGCCGCGCAGGAGGCATCAAGGGCCGGTTTTCTGCAGCGTATGGGCCGGAATTTCGCGGCTGGCTACGCGCGCCTTCTGGGCTGGCTGTTGCGCGGTCGCGCCCGCAGCGCCGGCTATGTTGCAACGGTGGCGCTGGCAGCCGTTGCCCTGGCGGTACTGCTGACACCCCGCGCCGAGTACCTGCCCGAAGGCGAGGAGGCGGTCACGTTCTCCATGCTGTTCCCGCCACCGGGTTACAACCTGGCCACCATGGACCGCATCGGGCGCGAGATTGATGCCGCCTTCGCCCCGCATCTGGGGCGCGACGTGTCCGACTTCGATCCGGCGCGCGACCAGATACCGCCCCTGCGCTGGTTTATGACCAATGCCAGCGCCGGGGGTCTTGAAATTGTCGCCGGAACGCGTGATCGCGCCCACATCACGCCGCTGATCGAAACCCTCGGTCGACGCTTCGCCGATTACCCGGGCATGATTTCATTCTCCGCCCGCGGCTCGATTTTTTCCGGAAACCAGGGCGGCACGCGCAGCATGGAGCTGGACATTACCGGCGAGAACCTGCAGCAGTTGTTCGACCTGGGCCTGAAAGCGTTTCTGAAAACGCGCGAGGTGCTGAACGATCCGCAGATCCTGCCCGACCCGCCGAGCCTGAGCCTCGGCCAGCCGTTCATCGAGGTCCACCCGGACTGGGAGCGGGCGGCCGAAATCGGCCTTGGCGCCGACGAGCTGGGCTATCTGGTGTGGGCGCTGGCCGACGGGGCCTATCACGACGATTTCTACCTCGGCGACCGCAAGGTGGATCTGTTTCTGTATGGCAGCGAACAGCCGCCGCACCGGCCCGCGGACCTGGCCGCTCTGCCGCTGTACACCGAGCAAGCCGGCATTGTGCCCCTGTCGGCGGTGGCGCAGCTGCGCGAGACCGTCAACACCGACACCATCCGCCGCCTGAATGGCCAGCGCACAGTGACCCTGAACATCGTCTCGCCCAGCGACATGCCGTTGGAGGCAGCGGTCGAGAAGGTCGAAACGGATGTGATCGGCGCCTTGCGTGCTGCTGGCCAGGTGCCCGCAGGGGTGAACATCGCCATCGGCGGCGCCAGCGACAAGCTGGCCGCCACCCGCGCCGCGCTGGCCGACAACATGCTGCTGGCACTGGCGCTGGCCTACCTGATCATGGTGGCCATCCTGCGCCACTGGGGCTATCCGTTGGTCATCATGCTGACCGTACCGCTCGGCTACGTCGGGGGCGTGCTCGGCCTGCGACTGATGAATGCGGTCGGCATCACCGCCAGCTTCGACATGATTACCGTACTGGGCTTTGTGGTGCTGATCGGTGTGGTGGTGAACAATCCGATCCTGCTGGTGGAGCGCCATCGCAACAACCTCGCCAGCGGCCTGTCGCCGATCGATTCCCTGCTGGATGCCGCCGGTACCCGCCTGCGGCCGATTATGATGACCACGCTGACCACGCTGTTTGGCCTGTTCCCGCTGGTGTTCCTGCCACGCGAGGGCACCGAGCTGTATCGCGGACTTGGTATCGTGCTGCTGTTCGGCTTGCTCATTTCGACTTTGGTAACCCTAAGTTTCACGCCCTGCCTGCTGCGGCTGCTGCACGGTGAGGGCGAGCGAATGCCACACCCGGCCTGACCCGCGCTCGCCGCCAGTGCGGCGCGATGCTAACCTGCCGCGCCGCTCGCCCGTGACCGATCTGATGTCCCTAGCCCGATTGCCGCTGTTTCTACTCACCGCCTACGGACTGATCGCGCTGGGCGAGGGCGCACTGTCCGCATTCGCCAGTGGCGTGGGTACCGATCTGTCGCGGTCCATCATCACCGTGGCGGGCGTACTGTGGTTGCTGCATGGCCTGCGCCGCGACCAAGCCTGGGCCTGGTGGCTGGCCACCGGCGGCGCGACCGTATTCCTGATATCGGTTAGCACCGCCGTGGTGATGGCCGCGTTGGCCGGCAACGCGGTCGGCCTGCCGCCGTCGGTATACGCCAAGAGCGTGTTGTTACTGGGCACGGCGGGGCTACTGCTGTTACCGGCCAGCCGCCGCCGTTACCTTGGCGGGCGCGCTGCGGCTTCCTGACGCGGCATCTGGCACAGGCTGACAAATGCCCGCGTATTTGATCTACCGCGCTCATGTGCACGACACCGATGCCTACCGCGCCTACATGGCGCGCACGCCAACCGCCATTGCGGCCTTCGGAGGGCGCTTCCTGGCCCGGGGTGGCGAAACGGTGACCCTGGAAGGCGAGCCGGAGACGGCGCGCGTCATCATCGTCGAGTTTCCAAGTCGCGCCGCCGCCCAGGCTTTCTACGACTCCGACATTTACCGGGCGGCTATCCCGTTCCGTCACCAGGTTGCTGACGTGCAGATGGTGATCGTGGAGGGTCTTGCGACGTGAGCGCCGCTGCCTAAATTGCCGCAACGGCTCAGCGCTGCTCGCGCTCGAAACCCATCACGCGCCGATACCACTCCCAGCGCGGCATGTTGCCGGCCTCGTCGTTCTGCTTGAAGTCGAACCACAATGCGTGTTCGTCATGCACGCCCTTTTGAAACAGGGCATCGCCGGGCGTGCGGTTGCCCTGATGGATGCGGTGGAATATGGCGGCGTCCTCAATCGATACCAGCCCGCTAGGCCCCAGCATATTGCTGGCCTGGCGCACGCGGTGGCGGATCATGTCGGCATCGTCGTCCAGGTGATGGAAGTAGCCGTAATGCACCTCGGTCTTATCCACTCCGCGCGGGATGGCAAAACGGATATTGATCATGTCCAGATGCATGGTAATCACCGTCAGCGGGCTGATCACCACCGCTACCGAGCCTTTGGAACGATGGGCCTGGCGGAACTCCAGCAGTGACGGGTCGCGCAAAAAGTCCGGGTTGTCCGGCAGTTTGAGCTCTGCGTCTATCACGACATGACCACGCTCGGTCGCGTACTGGCTGCCGGCGCCACCCTGCCAGTTGAGCATCTTGAACGCCTTGTGCAGCAACGGCGGGTGATAGCCGTCGTTATCGACATACGCCTTCCAGTTGGCGTTGTAGACCACCTTCTGGTAGCCGAGCAGACCCAGGCGTCCGTCGCCGCCCAGCGCCGTGCGCAAAGACGGGCCGATGCGGCCCAGAAACTCCTCCAGCGGCGGTGCGGCTGGGTGCAGGGTGACAAACAGCAGGCCGCCAAAATCGACCGACCGTACCTCGCTCAGGCCAAATTCCTCTGACCGAAAGCGCGGCGCGAAGTCATCCTTGCCCGGCGCTCCACGTAGCTGGCCCTGGGCGTCAAACAGCCAGCGGTGGTAGGGGCACTCGAACTCGCGCTGGTTGCCACAGGCGCGCGTCTGAAGCAGCGTGCCGCGATGGGCGCAGGCGTTATAGAACACGCGCACCTGGCTGTCGTCACCACGCACCACCAACAGCGGCCGGCGACCGACGTGAATGGTCTTGAAGTCGCCCGGCCTGGGGATTTCGCCCACCACGGCCACCGGGTGCCATTCCGACCCATAAAAAATATTCTCGAGCTCGTGCTCGAACAACTCCGGGTCGTCGAAGATCGCCTTGGGCACCGCGTTAGTGCGGGCTGGCCATACTCGTGCGACCGCAGATCCGCCGGGTGCATTCATACCGGACTCTCCAGCTGGCGATCAGAGGGAAACGGTGCTCGGCCAAAAGGCGCGCTCAGCGCACGCCGTATTTGCGTAAACCTGCGGGCGTGAATAACTGTACGTCCGGCATCTTGGTGTAATCAGGCGGAAAGGTACCGAGCTTGGCGCCCTGGTTAAACCATGCATTGGCCGATGAGTAGCGGCCATTGATCACGTCCATGTGCGCCTCGCCCCACCAAAGCGTAGCCGGAAGATTATAGAAATTTATCGGGTATGTTTCCGACACTCGCCATAGGTGGCCACGCTGATCGTACATCTCGGCGTAGACGCCCCACCAGCTATCCCCGTCCAGCCACACTACGCGGCGTGGTCCAAGATGCCGGAAACCCGGTTTCAGATTGCCTTCCACTTCCCACACGCGGTGCAGCTCATAACGCTTGAGATCAGAGTTGACATGTCCTTTTCTGACGATGTCGTCGAAGTCATATGTCGGGCTCGCGAGGGTATAGCTGTTGTACGGAATTAGCCATTCACGCAGCACTGGCTTGGTGAAGGCGTACCACTCCTCGCTGCCGGTAATCGCAAACAAGAACCGCTGGTCCGCGGTGCGCAGACCGTCCGACCCGGTGCCCGGGCTATCGTAGAAGCCGATCTCGGGCGCCTTGCGTACCCGGCGTTGACCGGGGATGTACAGATAGGCGTCAAAATCCGTGTCGCGCATATAAACGCAGCCGCCGAAGATCTGGCCTGCGTTGCGAGGCGGCGAGATCTGTTCCTGCGAGAAACACCCTGTAGCGCCGCCTTTGCGAGTGAAATGAGCTTCGCTGATCTTCTCATCCGGCGCCAGAAAAATGCCCCAGATCCAACGATCTATCACCGAATGCTGAGCATAGGTGCCATCCGGAAACACATTAAAGGCGTAGGCGGAAGTCTCCCAGTACTTCCCGTGTTAGGCATACAGGTGATTCCACTGCGCCTCTCCGCCGGTCTTGGCGATGGGGAAGGCAAGCCCCGGCTTGAAGGTTGCTTCGTCCAGGCAACGCTCCTCCCGGTTGATCCCCAGTGGCGGATCGCAAAACTGTGTGTTGGCTGCGTTGTGTATCGACCCCTCGTAATACCACTGTGGGTACGATCCGCTGCGACGGGTGTGGTACACCGGCATGCGAAAGCTGTCCGGATATTTCTTGAGCAAGGCGATCTGGCCTGGAGCCAGGAGCTGCTCATACTGCTGATAGTTCTGCGCCGTTACCGTGAAAAGCGGCTTGTCGTCCGCAAACGGATCGACGTACCAATTGCCAGCCTCGTACCCGGCGGGAAGCTGCGTAATGCCCCCCTCCCATGGGGGGATGGTACCGGCCTCGTTACCAGCGCGGAGGGCGCCAACCGGTGTCAGGGGTGTATCAGTCAGGCCGACTTTTGCGGCTTCTTCAGGCGGAACCTTGGCCACAGCACCGCAGGCAAACAGCAAAGCGATGACGGCCGGAATACGCGTGGTGCGATTTGGCATGTCACTTCTCTCTTAGATTTTCATTCTTTTCCCGATACAGCCACTCTTCAATCGTAGTTTGGGCGACCTGCTGACGCCCCCTTGCAAGCACCGCTGGGCACTGGCGCGCAACCCCGCCAGTGCCCGCGATTGGGTTAGCGTACTCCGTACTTACGCAATCCTGCCGGAGTAAAGAATGTCGGAGCAGGTATTCCATTCTCTGTAAAATCCGGCGGCGCGGCACTTCCCTTGGGGCCGACGTTGTAATAGGCGTTCAGCGCCGAATGCCGTCCGGATATCAGGTCCGAATGATCGTCACCCCAGAAATACGGCATGGGAACATTATAAAAATTCATCGAATAGGCTTCGGAAACCCGCCACAGTTCGCCCTTCGCATCGTATATATCCCCCAGGGCGCCAGTCCAACTGTCCTCGTCAAAATAGGCGAAACGATGCGGCGACAGGTGGCGAAAACCCGGTTTGAGGGTGCCCTCCAATACCCATACCCGGTGCAGCTCGTAGCGCTTCAAGTCTGAATTAACGTGCCCTTTCCGGACGATGTCATCGAAAGTCAGGCCGGGTTGGGAGATGGCATAACTGTTATAGGGGATGAACATCTCTTTACGCTGCGGTTTGGCATACTCGTACCACTCCTCTGTCCCGGACGCGAAGAACATCCAGCGGGAGTCGGCGGTACGCAGACCATCCGAACCGGTGCCCGGGCTGTCGTAGAAGCCGATCTCCGGCGCCTTGCGCACCCGGCGCTGGCCCGCGATGTAGATATAGGCATCGGCGTCGGTATCTTCAAGGTAAATGCAGGCACCGAATATTTGACCCGCAGTCCGCGGTGGCTCGAGATCTTCCTGCGAGAAACACAGACCACCGCCGCCTTTACGGGTAAAGACCTCCTGCTGGGGGCGTTTCGACTCGTCGGGTATCCACATCGGTGTGAAAAAGCGGTCGCGTTTCACGTGGCTGGCGTAGCTACCATCCGGAAACGCGTTGAACCCATGGCTGGTCGACGTATAGCCGGTACTCAAGAAAAAGAAGGTGTGATTCCACATCAACTCTCCACCGGTCTTTGGAATAGGAAAGAATGTCCCAGATCTCCACACGCCCGGATGGACGCATCGCTCCTCGCGATTAGGACCGGGCGAGGGATTGCAAAATTCAGTATTGGACGCGTTCCAGATCGAATTCTCGTAGTGCCACTTCGGCAGGGAAGCGCTGCGGCGACTCGGATAGACGTGCATCTTGTACGTCTCCGGGTACTTTTTCATCATCGCGATCTGGCCCGCCGACAGCTTGTCGGCGTACTGCTCATAATTCTGCGCGGTGATGGTGAACAGAATCTGATCATCGGCGTAGGGGTCGATGTACCAGCCGCCCTCCACGTAGCCGGCCGGTGGGGTCGTGATGCCGCCCTCCCAGGCCGGAATGGAGCCATCCGCATTACCGGCACGAATAGCGCCCAGTGGCGTCAGCTCGGTCCCCTCTATCCCCAGCTTGGCCGCCTCCTCGGGCGACACCTTGGCCACCGCAGTGGCGCTCAACACTATTCCAAAGGCCAGGAAAGCCCCCTTACTCCAATTACGCATCGCAGCCCCTCCTCGCGGAAAGCAAGCAAATCAGCGCCCCTGCGGGCGCCTTGTGGTGCATCGGGTAATGCGAGCCATCCGTGGCTGGGGAGGCGTAGTCCTTA
>CAZZHF010000133.1:0-7929 GCA_964653545.1 uncultured Gammaproteobacteria bacterium
GAGGAAAGCATGAACTTTCGATTCCTCATCGCGCTCGTCGCTTGCCTGACCGCAGCCCCTACCCTGGCCGCCACCTTTCATCCCGACGGACGTTGCAAACACGGTTGCAACTACTATGCGGGCGACGCTACACATATCAACGTGGTTGAGAAGTACCACCTGGGCAAGGCGCAGGAAAAACTGCGCGACAAGCGTTACAAATACGCCGTGAATGACCTCAAATTCATCCTGCGCCACTTTCCAAACCACTCGCGGGCATTGACGTTGATGGAAGATGCCGGCCGCGGCATGGGCCAGCCACACCTCGCTCTGGGTTACTTCGACGCCGCCATCGAGGCCTACCCGGATGAACCGATGACCTATCTGGTATACGGCGTGTTCCTGCAAAAACGCGGCAAGCTAGCCGAGGCCATCGATAACTATGAGCGCGCCCTGGAACTGAACCCGAACCTGCCGGATGCGCATTACAACCTTGGCCTGGCCCTGGTGAAGCGCAAGCGTTATGCCGACGCCAACCGCCACGCGGTGGCTGCCTACCGCCTGGGTCACCCTATGCCGGGCTTGCGCAACCAGCTAAAGCGTGCCGGTGCCTGGCAGCCTGAAACGGCAACCGAGTCCGGCCCGGCGGCGAATCCAACGAGTTCGGGAACCGCAGACCCCGCAACCACCGAGCAACCACCCGCAAAGGCCACAACACAGCCGGCGCCGGTCCCGGCCTCGCCTTGACCCAGAAAACTCACCACTGGTCAGCGTAGTGCTGCGCGAGCGCTGTATCGGCGACCACCTTACGAATACGGGTCACCACGTCCGCCGGCAGTGCGTCACGCCATTTATTCGTTGCCCTGAGCGGATCCTTGAACACGCTGTAGTAAGCCGATTGTTCGCGGGTGGTGCTGGCGTGGACAAAGTCCGCCGTCTGCGGATGCCAAGGCAGGCTGACAAAATCGAACATCTGACGAGTCTTCTCGGCTGGTTCCTCACAGACCCGCTCGTACGGCATCACCAGGCAGCGGTCCGCCGCGCCCACGCTCACTGCTGCTTCGTTGTAGATCACCCATCGCCACGCCAGGCGCTCGACCGGAAGCATCGTGCGAAACGCGGGCAGATCGAGTCCCCGGCGCCGCGCCGGTTTGGTCGTTGCCAGAATCTCGTACAGACCGTAGTCCTCGCTGGCGGGGTCTGTGGCAGTGAACCTGCCCGCTGATTCGCCGCGCAGCACAGACGCTACAAACCCGGCCGGGTGGCGCAACAGATGAACGGCGCGTGCCTGTGGCAAAGCCGCCAGCAGCCAGGGCAGCCGACCGAGCGATTCGATAGACTTCCACACCGGCTGCACCTGCTGGGCGCATCCAGCCCGACCCACCCAGGGCAGCGGCCACTCGCCGCGCAGGTGGGCCAGCAGCTTGGCGATCCAGGCGGAGGTCGCAAACAGTCGATTACCGACGCTGCCCCGGTATGCTTTCGGAAATATCGGCGTGGAGGCGCGTACCTTGGTCTCCCGCGCCATGCTGAAATCAGCCACGAAATTCTCTATCCGACGCTGCCCTGCAACATCCACCGAAACGTCCGCGAACAGCGGCAGCCAGTTCAGCCGCCCCCAACTATCGGGCTCGTGCAGGTACAGAGTTTGCGGATGGCTGTCGAATATCTTGCCTATCCAACTGGTTCCGGACCGGGGCAGACCAAACAACAACACGACGGGCTTGGGCATGGAAAACCGGCAGTGACGACAACAGGCGCAGCATGGTAAACGCTGGCGACGCCGCTGGACAAAGCCAGCCGGCCGCGCGGACGGTCGCCCGCTGGGTACGCGATGAAGCGACATTCGTCGCGCTTGAAACCGACTGGAACCGCCTGTGTGCGGCCATGCCCCAGGCGACTGTGTTTCACCGTCACGAATGGTTTGCCGCAGCCTGGCAGTGGCAACGGCACAGCCATGCTCTGGCCATTCTGGTGGTGGAACAGGCTGGGCTGCCGATCGCCATCGCGCCCTTGGCAAAACGCCAGGCGCCCGCCGGCCACGGCCTGGCGCGACATCGGGTACTGGAATTCCTGCTCGTCCCCGACAGCCAATGCTGCGATCTGATCGCCCCACCCCCCCATTTGCCAACCGCGCTGCCGGCCCTGATTTACGCCCTGCGCGCCATTGCTGGCGAATGGGATCAACTGCGCCTGCGTCTGCTCCCGGCGGACTCGCCAACCGTCGAGGCCTTATATGCCGCCCTCGCCCAGGGCGGCTTGCTGCCCTGCTACGCCGCCACCGACAGCAATCCGTTCATCGCGCTCAGGGGTGGTTGGCCCATGTATTACGCCGGGCGTAGCAGACGCCTCAAAAAAGGCAACAATCTGGCCGCCAATCACCTCCGGAAAGCCGGTTCGATCGAGCTGCAACACGTGTCAGGCGTCCTGTCCGATGACCAGACCGGGAAACTGCTCCACACGCTGACAACGGTATCGACCCAAAGCTGGAAACGGCGCACCGGCAATACCCTCGAACAGGCCGGTCCGGGGGCCTTCTTTGCGGCGCTGACACGCACCGCGGGTCGCCATGGCTGGCTATCGGTGTGGCTGTTGAAACTGAA
This sequence comes from uncultured Gammaproteobacteria bacterium, assembly GCA_964653545.1. GTDB lineage: Bacteria > Pseudomonadota > Gammaproteobacteria > Immundisolibacterales > Immundisolibacteraceae > Immundisolibacter. The sequence goes on from CAZZHF010000133.1 coordinate 2,583, forward strand.
CAATGCGGTCATCGCCACCGAATACCAGCTGCGTTTCGGCGGCCGTGTGCACGCATTGCGTTCGGACTTCGACCCGGCCCACGATGGCTTGTCGCCAGGCACTTACCTGAACTGGAAACTGATCGAGGCGCTGTTCGACGTCGCGCCCGACGAACGCTACTGCTTTGGGCCCGGCGGCAATCCCTACAAACAGCGCTGGGCGCAGGACGCTCAACCGCTGCTGACACTGACCGCCTGGAGTCCGAGCCTGCGTGGCCGGCTGGGCGGATTCTGGCATCAGCGGCTGCGCCCCTGGGCCAAACGTCTACTCGGACGCGGGCCCGTATCGGTAGCCCCCAACACCAGGGAAGAGTCGTGACCGTGCTGCGCGGTTGGCTTGGCCAAACGCCGCGGGCCTGGCCCGACCCCAGGGGGGAAACCGCCCTGCCTATCGGCACGTATAGCGCTGCCGATCTGACGCTGACGCTTACCGGTCGGCCACGCTGGGCCGGGCAGTCCCTCGGGGTGCAGCAGATTGCCGAACGCCTGGCCCACGCATTTCGCAGCCGCGGCGAGGCGGCACTTGCGGATATTCAGGGCCGCTTCGCCTTCGCCCTGACCCGGCCGCAGACACAGGAGCTGCTGCTGGCGACCGACCGTTTCGGCATCGAATCGGTGTACCTGTGCGCCGATACGACATCCATTGCCTACTCCAGCCGCTTGGCGCAGTTACGCGGTGTCCCAGGGAAAGCTGAACTCGACCTGCAGGCGCTGTTCAACTATGTTTACTTTCACTGCATTCCGGCGCCACGGACCATCTTTACCAGCATCCAAAAACTCCCCGCCGGTTTCGTGCTGCGCTGGCAACCGGGACGCGGCGCCGAAATGGCGCGTTACTGGACACCACAGTTCGCCGAGGACCAAGCCCCGGGCAAGGACGAGGAACTGCAACAACAGCTGCGCGAGCTGCTGTCGCGAGCCGTCGACCGCTGCCGGCCAGGGCAGGGCCCGACCGGCGCTTACCTCAGTGGCGGCCTGGATAGCTCCACCGTTGTCGCCAACCTGGCCGGGCTGGGCACCGAGCCGGTGTCAACCTTTTCCATCGGCTTCGATGCCGAAGGCTACGACGAGCTCGCTTACGCCCGCATCGTGTCGGATCGGTTCCGGACGCGTCCACACGAGCTATACGTCACGCCACGGGACGTACTGGACAGCCTGCCTCGCCTGGCGGCCGGTTACGACCAGCCGTTTGGCAATGCCTCGGCCATACCCGCCTACCATTGCGCGCGCCTGGCACATGAGCACGGCATCAACTGCCTGCTGGCGGGCGACGGCGGCGACGAGATTTTTGGCGGCAACTTTCGCTATGCCAAGCAGGGCTTGTTCGAGCGCTACCAACACCTGCCCGGCTGGCTGCGCGGCGGGCTGATAGAACCGGTCGCGCTGCCACTGGCCGCTCGTGTGCCCGCGCTGAATAAGCTTGGCAACTACATCAAGCAGGCACGTATCCCTCTACCCGCCCGCTTGCAGGCATACAACCAGGTCGAACGGCTCGGCGTGGGCGCACTTTTCAGTGGCGAGTTCCTCGACACCATCGACCGCCACGAACCGACGGCCCTGCAACAGGCCGAGTATGCCGCGGCGCCGGCCCGCCATTATGTGAATCGGCTGCTGGCGCTCGACGGCAAGTTCACGTTGGCCGACAACGACCTGCCCAAGGTGGTCGGCACCGCGGCATTGGCCGGAGTGGAAGTCGCCTTCCCCATGCTGGATGACGATCTGGTGGCTTTCGCCTACCGCCTCTCACCCCGTCAGAAGGTGGCCGGCATGGCGCTGCGCCCGCTGTTTCGAGCCGCCATGAAGGACATTCTGCCGCAGCGGACCTTGAGTAAAGCCAAGCACGGGTTTGGCCTGCCGTTTGGCGTCTGGCTCGGCGCTGATGTCGACCTGCAGGCCATGGCCGACGCCAGTTTGAGCGCCCTGGCCCGCCGCGGCTGGTTCAAAGCCGACTTGCTCGCCCAGTTACGCGACGAGCTGCACCGCAGTCACCTCGCCTACTGGGGCGAACTGGTATGGGTACTGGTGATGCTGGAGCAGTGGCTGCAGCAGCAGACTGTGGCAAAAACGCCTTAGGGAAACGCTGAAGTATTCAGTGTTACCCGCGGCGCAAGAATGCGCTGCCAAAACTAGTGGCTGTCAGCCACTGAGCCTGTGAGCCATCGGAAAACCCCGCTTTTCGGATGACGGGCGCTGAGAAATCCAGGACGGATTTATTCGGCGCGTCCTCAGCCAAGCTGCCGGCATGCCAAGCCCGGCCTGCTAGACTGGGCCTTACCCGTGACACCTTCCACAAGCCGACCGACCATGACCGAAACCGGCCTGCGCCTGCTGCCCGCCCGCCCCTTGCACGCATCCGCGGCAACCGCCCTCATACGCCTTGCCACGCCCCCAAGTCAGCACCCGCGATGGGAAGCGTCCCGCCTGGAACGCCGCATCCGCAGCCCGAATTGCACGATGGTGCTGGCCTTGGCCGGCCGCTGCCTCAGCGGCGTAGCCGTGCTTGACGTCACCCATAGCGAGGCGCAGCTCGCCCTACTGGCGGTGCACCCGCAGTACCGGCGCCTGGGCATAGGCAGTGCTCTGCTGGGCTGGCTGGAGAAAACTGCCACCACGGCTGGCGTATTCACGCTGCATCTGAAACTGGAAGCCAGCAACGGCGCTGGCCGGGCCTTCTGTTTCGCCCATGGCTATCGCGAGCGCGGCCAGGTAGCGACGTCCTACGTCGACGGCACCGCGGCAGTACGCATGCTGCGCGACCTGCGGGTGAACTCGGAGCCGGCCTGATCCGGCCCCGTACCTGCTGTTTGGGCGGGGTCTACAGACAGCATCGGCCAGGCTAACGACGGATCGGCACCGGTTCAGGGCAGCGCAATGCGCCCGCCGGCGATCGGTTCGTGGTCCAGCGACACCAGTCGCAAGTCCTCGCCGTAACGCAGCAGGCCGCCCAGGCGCTGCTGTTCGACTTGTTGCAGCGGCTTGGCATAGGGACTGGATTTGGCACCCACGGCCGCCACTGCCTGCTTGGCCACTTTCATCAGGGCGTCCTGCACGGCCTGCAACTCGGCGTTATCGGTCACCACTAGCTCTGCCCGCTGCTCGCCATTCGAGGTGCGGGCCAGCGCTTCGTAGACCTCGCCCTGGTAGCCGGCCACGGTCTCCTGGCGGCCCAGTGGCCGCACGCTGACTTCGGTCGGCACATCCGATGTCGCTTCACCCAGGAACCCAGCCAGGAACGTATCGGCGCCGACAGCCCGGATCTGGCGAGAAATTTTTTCCACGTCGATCACCTGGCCCTCGGCCACCGCGTACAGATGCCCGTCCAGCATCAGCTGGTAGTTATCGGCACCCATGCCAATGCGGAAATTGGCGGCATCGCGGTATTCCACCCGCAACTGGTCACCGCCGGCCATGGCGTACACGGCGGTCACATCGGCCCAGGCAGGCGCGGTCAGCATAAGAGCTGCCGCCAGAATCAGTTTGTGAACCATTCAATCGCTCCTCGTAAACAACAGCAAAACCTTTAGAACTGTACCCGCACCCGATACGCCAGCGTCTGACCACCGCCGGCCGGCACCGTCACGCGCCAGCGGGCGGTGTGGGCATCGGCCTTGTCGTGCCGCAGGGTGCTTTCCAGCACCTGCCAGTCGCCGGGGATGGGCTCCAGCACGGTGACGGTCACCGGCGTCTTCTTTGCGTTTTTAAGCTCGATTTTGTAAGCGCTTTCGAACTGGGGGCGGTCGCCCTTGCCGACGGCCAATGTCTTGAACTGGGTTTGCGTCTTGTGGGCGGTGACGTCGAAGGCGTTGCCGAGCCTAATCTGCGCGGCGTCATTCTCGGGCGTGTGGTCGATGCGGTCCTCGCCGACGAACTGCACGCCGCCGCCGGTATCCCGCTGGTAGACGCGCACCACGCCGGCTGGCAGCGGCAGGCCCAGGCCGGAGGTCTTCGCATTGTCCAGATGCAGCAGCACCGCCACCTTGAGCGCCCGGCCGATCTCGCCGGCCTGCGCGGCGTAGTAATGCTCGGCGCCGGCCAGGCGGTATTCCTTGCTCACCCGCACGGTCGGGGCGTTCAGCAGCGCCACCTGCTTGGTCTGCTGGTTGGCCAGCGTGGTCGGCCGGCCCAGCGTGTACAGGTGGTAGTCGAGCAGGGACTCTTCCTGCATGGCGCCGGCATCGGCCTTGGCGACCATCTGTTCCATCACCATGCCGCGCCGCATCGGCGGCTGCACGCGGTTCAGGTCACCGGCCACCAGTTGCAGGCGGGCATCGCGATAGGCCGTGCCGCTGCGGTTGGTCAGGGTGACCCAGCCGGACAGGGCGAGGTTTTTCTCGTCGGCGGCGAGTTCTGCCACGTAGTCGGCCTGCCAGGTCAGGCCGCCGGTCAGATACGACAGCTCCAGCGCCCGCTGGCCCGCACCGCCACTTTCCAGGCTCACCGCCAGCGTCGGGCGGTCGCGCAGGTTGTCCGGCACGGCGTCGAACACCAGCCGGCCGGGCAGGCCGGTTTCGATGCGATCGCCGATCTTCAGCACCACGCCGTCGCTGGCCGCCAGCACGGTGGCGGTCTCGCTGGTGTCGGCGCCGCTGGTGGGATTCGTGCGCAGCACGCGCACCTCGCGGCCGACGTATTTTTCGAGCAGCTTGGCCGGCGTGAGCAGGTCGAAGTCGAAGTTCTGCTCCAGCAGCGTGACCGGCCGGCCGTCCGCCACTCGCAGCAGGGCGGTTTCCGGGCGCATCTGCGCGCTCACGTCGCGCAGTTCGAGCACGCTTTGTCCGGCCGGCAGGTTCACCTGCCGGGTATCCTTTACCAGCGCCAAGTCCCCGTTGTAGACGGTGACCGCCAGCGCTTTCTGATCGTCCAGCGTGCTGCGCAGTGGCGCCGCCTGTGCCAGCCCGACCATCAAGACCAGTACCCAGAGTCCATGTCGCATTCGCCATCCTCCCAGGCCGCCCCGCAGCTGGTGTTGCTGAACAAACCTTACGACGTGCTGTGCCAGTTCACGGATGCCGACAAGCGGCCGACGCTGGCGGGGTACCTGCCGTTGCCGTACCTGTACCCGGCCGGTCGCTTGGACCGCGACTCCGAAGGTTTGTTGCTGCTGACCGCCGACGGGCGCTTGCAGCAGCGCATTGCCGATCCGGCCGGCAAGTTGCCCAAGACCTATCTGGCACAGGTGGAAGGCGTGCCGCACGAAGCGGCCCTCCAGTCCTTGCGCCACGGCGTGGCCCTCAAGGACGGCCCAACCCGGCCGGCACAGGCGCGCCTGGTGCCTGAGCCGGCCGATCTGTGGCCGCGCGATCCACCC
>CAZZHF010000134.1:0-7821 GCA_964653545.1 uncultured Gammaproteobacteria bacterium
TGGATGAGCTCGAGTATCCGTATGCCGTGATCGATCTGTCCTATCCGCGGCCGGACGCCGGCTATACCGGACTCAAGCTGGCGGTGGAGCGGATCTGCGCGCAGGCGGAACAGGCGGTGCGGGCCGGCAAGGTAATCATCGTGCTGAGCGATCGCGCGGCCTCGCCGCAGCGCCTGCCGGTACCGGCGCCGATGGCAACCGGCGCCGTTCATCACCACCTGACCCGGCTGGAGCTGCGTTCGGACGCCAATCTGGTGGTGGAGACCGGCAGCGCGCGCGATCCGCATCACTTTGCGGTGCTGCTGGGTTTGGGCGCCACGGCCGTATATCCCTACCTGGCCTATGCCAGCATTGCCGACATGCTGGGCGAGGAGGGCGCTGAGCGCGGCTGTGTGGCGTTCGCCGCCGGCATCAACAAGGGCTTGCTCAAGATCATGTCCAAGATGGGGATATCCATCTTGCCGAGCTATCGCGGGGCGCAGCTGTTCGAAGCCGTTGGCCTGCACGAGGAAGTGGCCCAGCTGTGCTTCGAAGGGGTGGTCAGTCGTATCCAGGGCGCAAACTTTGTCGACCTTGAGACCGACCTGCTGGCGCTGGCTGATGCCGCCGCGGTTTCAAGAAAGCCCCTGGTCCAGGGCGGCCTGCTGAACTACGTGCACGGCGGCGAGTACCACGCCTTCAACCCGGACGTCGTGACGGCGCTGATCCAAAGCGCCCGCAGCGGTGACTACGCGGATTACAAGGCCTATGCCCGCCTGGTCAATGAGCGCCCGGTGGCCACGCTGCGCGATCTTCTGCAACCACAGTTCGGGGACGGTATCGGGCTGGATGAGGTCGAGCCGATCGAGGCCATTACGGCCCGTTTTGACTGTGCCGGCATGTCGCTGGGCGCGTTGGGGCCGGAGGCTCACGAGGCGCTGGCCATCGCCATGAATCGCCTGGGTGGTCGTTCGAATTCCGGCGAGGGCGGCGAGGATCCAGTCCGCTACGGGACCGAACGCACCTCCAAGATCAAGCAGGTGGCCTCCGGCCGCTTTGGCGTGACGCCGCAGTATCTGGTCAATGCCGAAGTGCTGCAGATCAAGATCGCCCAGGGCGCCAAGCCGGGCGAGGGTGGCCAGTTGCCGGCCAACAAGGTGGACGAGCTCATCGCCCGTCTGCGTTACACCATGCCCGGCGTGGCGCTGATCTCGCCGCCGCCGCACCACGATATCTACTCCATTGAAGATCTGGCGCAGCTGATTTTCGACCTCAAGCAGGTCAACCCCCGGGCGCTGGTATCGGTCAAGCTGGTGGCGCAGGCGGGGGTGGGCACCGTGGCGGCCGGGGTGGCCAAGGCCTACGCCGACCTGATTACCATTTCCGGTTACGACGGCGGCACCGGCGCAAGTCCGCTGACCTCGGTCAAATACGCCGGTATTCCGTGGGAAATCGGTCTGGCCGAGACCCACCAGGCGCTGCTCGCCAACAAGCTGCGCGAAAAAGTGCGCGTACAGACCGATGGCGGCTTGAAGACGGGCCTGGACGTGATCAAGGCGGCCATGCTGGGCGCGGAGAGCTTCGGTTTTGGTACCGCGCCGATGATCGCACTCGGCTGCAAATACCTGCGGATATGTCATCTGAACAACTGCGCGACCGGTATCGCCACCCAGAACGAGCAGCTGCGCCGCGACCACTTCGTCGGCCTGCCGGAAATGGTGGAGAACTACCTGCGCTTTGTGGCGCAGGAAGCGCGTGAGTGGATGGCCAAGCTTGGCGTGCGCAGCATGGAAGAGTTGATCGGTCGCACCGATCTGTTGCGCCCGCGCGCCGGTGACACGGACAAGCAGCGTCACCTGGATCTGCTGCCCCTGCTCAGCGGCAACGGCCTGGCGGTCGAGGGCAAGCAGTTTTGCATCGCCGCCTGCAACGAACCCTACGACAAGGGTGAACTGGCCGAACAGATGGTGGCCGACACGCTGGACGCCATCGAGCATTCCCGCGGCGGTATTTTCAACTACGACATCAACAACACCAATCGCTCGATTGGCGCCCGTTTGTCGGGGGAGATCGCCCGTCGCCACGGCGACACCGGCATGGCGCACGCGCCGATCACCCTGAAACTGCGCGGTCACGCCGGGCAGAGCCTTGGCGTGTGGAATGCCGGCGGCCTGAACCTGCTGCTGGAAGGTGCCGCCAACGACTACGTTGGCAAGGGTATGGCTGGCGGCAAGATCGTCGTTAGCCTGCCGCGCGCCAGTCGCCTGCAGTCTCAGCTGACCACCATCATGGGTAACACCTGCCTGTATGGCGCGACCGGCGGCAAGCTGTATGCCGCTGGCCAGGCCGGCGAGCGCTTCGCGGTGCGCAACTCCGGCGCCGTGACGGTGGTGGAAGGCGTGGGTGACCACGCCTGCGAGTACATGACCGGCGGCGTGGTGGTGGTGCTCGGCCCCACCGGGGTGAACTTTGGCGCCGGCATGACCGGTGGCCTGGCGTTCGTCTACGACCCCGACAACCTGTTGCCGGAACGCTACAACCCCGAGCTGGTGGACATCCACCGCATCAATACCGAAGACACGGTTATGTGCGTGGGTTTTCTGCGCGGCCTGATTCGAGAGTACGCCGAGGAAACACAAAGCGACTGGGGACGACACATCCTGGATAACCTGCCGGACTTGCGCAGCAAGTTCTGGCTGGTGAAACCCGAGGCCAGCGAACTGTCCAGCCTGCTCGACGCCGCGCGCGCGTCGCGCTGATCCGCGCCTGACAGACGTCTTGTTGCTGACCACTTAACCGTCAAACTACGAACTTCCCTTATGGCCGCTGCCCCCAAGCCTCGCAAGAATCCGTTGCAGTTTCTGCAAACGCCGCGCCTGGTCGAAAAACAGCCGGTCGAACAGCGGATTCATAACTACCGCGAGATCTACCAGCCGTTTGATGCCGCCGCGGCCACCAGCCAGGCCGGGCGTTGCATCGACTGTGGCAACCCGTACTGCGAATGGCAGTGTCCGGTGCACAACTTCATCCCGGACTGGCTCAAGCTGGTCGCGGAGGGCAAGATCCTGGAGGCGGCCGAGCTGTCGAACCAGACCAACTCGCTGCCGGAAATCTGCGGCCGCATCTGCCCGCAGGACCGCCTGTGCGAAGGCGCCTGCACACTGAATGACGGTCTGGGCGCGGTCGCCATCGGATCGATCGAGAAATACATCTCCGAGGAGGCATTCAAGCTCGGCTGGAAACCGGATATGTCGCAGGTGGTGGCCACGGGTCGGCGCGTGGCGGTTATCGGTGCCGGCCCGGCGGGCCTTGCCTGCGCCGACGTGCTGGCACGGGCCGGCGTGCAGGCCGTGGTATACGACCGTTACCCCGAGATTGGCGGCCTGCTGACCTTCGGCATTCCCGGTTTCAAGCTGGAAAAGACGGTCGTCACGCGGCGCCGAACCATTCTCGAAGGCATGGGGGTCGAGTTTCGCCTGGGCGTGGAGGTCGGTCGTGACCTGCCGTTCGACGGATTGCTGCAAGACTTCGATGCGGTCTTTCTGGGCATGGGCACCTACCGTTACGTGCAGGGCGGCTTCCCCGGCGAAGACCTACCCGGCGTGACCTCGGCGCTGCCTTACCTGGTCGCCAACATCAACCACCAGCTTGGCTTCGAGCGTGATCCGGCCGAGTTTATTGATCTGGCCGGCAAACGGGTCGTGGTGCTGGGCGGTGGCGACACCGCCATGGACTGCAACCGCACCGCCATCCGCCAGGGCGCGGCGCAAGTCAGCTGCGCCTACCGGCGCGACGAGCGCAACATGCCCGGCTCGCGGACCGAGGTGGGAAATTCCAAGGACGAGGGTGTGCAGTTCCTGTGGAATCGCCAGCCACTGGAGATCGTCGCCGGTGCCGACGGCCGCGCCTGTGGCGTGAAGATGGTGACCACCGAACTGGGCCCGCCGGATGCCAAGGGTCGGCGTCAGCCCCAGTCGGTCCCGGGCAGCGAAGAAATCATTCCCGCCGATGCCGTTATCGTGGCCTTCGGTTTTCGGCCGGACCCGCCGGCCTGGTTCGAGCAGTTCAACATCGCCACGGACAGCGGTGGCCGTGTACAGGCGCCGGTCAACGGCAAGTTTGCCCACCAGACCAGCAATCCGAAAGTGTTTGCCGGTGGCGACATGGTGCGCGGTGCGGACCTGGTGGTGACGGCGGTGTTCGAGGGTCGGCAAGCCGCCGAGGGCATCCTGCTGTCGCTGGGCCTGTGACGGCGCCGTGAGTCTGCCACCGCTGCAAAACGACCGGCTGCTGAGGGCTCTGCGTCGTCAGACGGTGGACCGTACGCCGATCTGGATCATGCGCCAGGCCGGCCGCTACCTGCCCGAGTATCGCGCCACGCGGGCCCGGGCGGGGAGTTTTCTGGGCCTGCTGCGAAATCCCGAGCTGGCTACCGAGGTAAGCCTTCAGCCGCTGGCGCGCTTTGACCTCGACGCCGCCATTCTGTTCTCGGACATCCTGACTATCCCCGATGCGCTCGGGTTGGGGCTGTATTTCGTCGAAGGGGAGGGGCCGCGGTTCGAGCGACCCTTGCGCAGCGCCGCCGACATCGCCGCGCTGTCCCAGCCGGACCTTGAGCGCAGCCTGCCCTATGTGTTCGACACCGTACGCATGCTGCGCCGGGAATTGGCGGGCCGGGTACCGCTGATTGGCTTCTCCGGCAGCCCGTGGACGCTGGCCTGCTACATGGTGGAGGGCGGTGGCAGCAGCGATTTCCGGCACGTGAAAGGCTTGTCCTACAGCGACCCGGCGGCGCTGCATCGGCTGCTGGCACTGCTTGCCGAGGTGGTCGCCGATTACCTCGCGGCCCAGGCGGCGGCGGGCGCCCAGGCGCTGATGCTGTTCGACACCTGGGGTGGGGTGCTCAGTACCAGCGGTTACCGCGAGTTTTCGCTGGCCTACCAGACGCGCGTGGTGGAACGGCTCAAGGCTCAGCCGGCGTCCCGGGAGCTGCCGCTGATCGTGTTCACCAAGGGCGGTGGCCAGTGGCTGGCCGAGCAAGCCGCTTGTGGCTGTGAGGCGCTTGGCGTGGACTGGACGCAGCAGCTGGGTGATATACGGCGGGTCACCGGCGGTCAGGTGGCGCTGCAGGGCAACCTTGATCCGATTGCGCTGTTCGGTCCGCCCGAACGCATCCGTGCCGAGGTCGCACGCATCCTGCAAAGCTACGGCGATGGGCCGGGGCACGTATTCAACCTCGGCCACGGCGTGCTGCAACAGACCGACCCGGCGCGGGTGGCGGTGCTTGTCGATGCGGTACACGAGCTGAGCGCGCCGTATCACAGCTGACGGTCGGCCAGTGCCGCGCACAATCCTGAAAGTCGCGGTCGATGTGCCATTGCGCCGGCTGTTCGATTATTTGCCGATTCTGGATGCCGGGTTGCCGCAGGTGGGTGTCCGGGTGCGGGTGCCATTCGGCCGCCGCAGCCAGGTGGGTTTGGTGGTTGGGCACGCCAGCCATAGCGAGCTCCCGCAGCCGCAATTGCGACATGCCAGCGAGTCGCTGGATGCCACGCCGCTGCTGCCGCCTGGCGTTCTGGAGCTGCTGCGTCGGGCCGCCGATTATTACCACGGCGCTCCCGGCGAGGTGTTCGTCGGTACCTTGCCCGGGCCACTGCGCGCTGGCCGGCCAGCTCAGCTGCGCACTCCCAAAGCGTGGCAACTGACACCGACGGCGCCGAATGTCGACAGCCTGCGCCGTGCCCCCCGCCAGGCTGCCTTGCTGCGGTTGCTGGAGGCCGGGCCGGTGGCCGAATCGGTGCTGGACCAGGCATTGCCAGGCTGGCGGCCGACCGCCCGGATTTTGGCTGGCAAGGAATGGGTTGGTCGCGTCGCTGCGCGCGGGGTGGAGGCGGCTTGCCACGTCGCGCAGCCGTCTCCGGATCTGAACCCGGCCCAGGCCGAGGCGGTCGCCGCTATCGGCGCTGCCGATGGCTATGCGGCCTATTTGCTGGATGGCGTGACCGGCAGTGGCAAGACCGAGGTCTACCTCGCTGCCATCGAACAGGTGCTGGCCCAGGGCCGTCAGGCACTGGTGCTGGTGCCGGAGATCAGCCTTACACCGCAGACTGAGGCGCGTTTCCGAGCCCGTTTTGGGGCGGCGGTGGTGGTGCTGCACTCCGGCCTGGCCGACGGCGAACGGCTCGCCGCCTGGCTTGCCGCGGCCAGTGGCCGGGCCACGGTGCTGATCGGTACCCGCTCGGCGGTGTTCGCGCCGCTGGCGCGGCCCGGCCTGATCGTGGTCGACGAAGAGCACGACAGTTCCTACAAACAGCAGGATGGCTTTCGTTACCAGGCCCGGGACATGGCGGTGCTGCGGGCGCGGATCGAAGGCGTGCCGGTCGTGCTCGGCAGTGCCACGCCCTCGCTAGAAAGCCTGGCACACGGTCGCAGCGGCCACTATCGGACCCTGCACCTGCGGGAACGCGCCGGCACCGCGCGTATGCCGCGCCTGGAACTGCTCGACGTACGCCACCAGCGCATGGCGGGTCTGGTGTCGCCGGCCCTGGTCGCCGCGGTGCGTGAGGAACTGGCGCGCGGCCGGCAGGTGATGCTGTTTCTCAACCGCCGCGGCTACGCGCCGGTGTTGCTGTGCCATGCCTGTGGCTGGGTGCCCAAGTGTGACCGCTGCGACGCCCACTACACCCTGCATCGTGGCCGGCAATTGCTGCTCTGCCACCACTGTGCCGGCGAGCGGCCGTTGCCGACCAACTGCGGGGACTGCGGCGTTCGTGAGCTGATACCGGTTGGCGCCGGCACCGAGCGCATCGAGGCCGACCTGACGGCGCTGTTCCCGGACCACCGGGTGCTGCGCGTGGATCGCGACAGTACCCGGCGGCGCGGCGCGCTGGATGAGCACCTGAGCGCCGTGCGCGATGGCCACGCGGACATTCTGGTGGGTACGCAGATGCTGGCCAAGGGCCACCATTTCCCGGCGGTGACCCTGGTCGGCATTCTGGATGCCGACCAGGGTTTGTTCGCGGCCGATTTTCGTGCCACCGAACGCCTGGCGCAGATCATTCACCAGGTGGCTGGGCGCTGCGGGCGTGGCGAACAAGCCGGTCGGGTATTGATTCAGACGCACCAGCCGCAGCATCCGGTCCTGCACGCCCTGCTGCAAGGAGGCTATAGCGGCTTCGCGAGCGCCTTGCTGATCGAGCGCGAAGCCGCTGGCTGGCCGCCCTACAGTCACCTGGCCTTGTTGCGGGCCGAGTCGATCAAGCCGCTGGACGCGCAGCGTTTCCTGGGTGCAACGCTGTCGCTGGCGCAGACGCTGGGCCACCGCGGCGTGGATCTGCTGGGCCCGGTACCAGCGCCCATGCCCAAGCGCGCCGGCCGTTACCGGGCGCAGCTTTTATTGCAAGCGCCACGCCGCGCGCCACTGCACGCGCTGCTGCGCGCCTGGTTGCCGGGCTTGGAACAGCTGCCGCTGGCGCGTCGGGTGCGCTGGTCGCTGGACGTGGACCCGGCCGATATCTATTAGGGACGATCCGCGTAAGTCCATCGCGGACGCCTGAGCCCGCGGAATCCGAAACGCGTGATCTTCGGTTCCTTACCCAGCCGCACCGGGCTGCTGAGGTATCGACGGCCTAGTCCTGTGCCACGCAAACGCGGTCGCGTAGGGAAACGCCGAACCATTCAGTGTTTCCCGCAGCGCAAGGATGCGCTGCCAAAATCTGTGGCGGTAAGCCACGGATTTTGTGAGCCATCGGAAAACCACGCTTTTCCGATGGCGGGCGCTGAGAAAGCCAGGACGGATTTATTCAGCGTTTTCTGACGGAGGCCCGGAAACGCGCTGTTTGG
>CAZZHF010000135.1:0-7733 GCA_964653545.1 uncultured Gammaproteobacteria bacterium
CAAGCCGTCGAAGACCTTGGCAGCCGTGGTTTCCTGGTGTTCGGTGGCCGACAGCTCCACTTCGAGCACACCGCGGATGGTGTCCGGCTCGCTGCCGTCCACCAACAGTTGCAGACCTTTCTTTGTGAACGGATCGGTCTCGGCCTCGGATATCTCTTCCAGACCCAGCAGGCCCTCACGGCGCGCCACGTTGCCCCATTCGACGATCTTCTCCAGCGTGGACTTGAAGTCCAGCTTGGGCGGCAGGAACACCCAGGCGGCCATCTTCATGGCCTTCATGAACGTTGGCAGCGGCGTTTGCACCATGACGGAACCCACTGTCCCGCCCGCGACGATGACGAAGGCGGCTCCCTGCAGCAAGGAGCCGACGTGCCCGCCCTCTAGCGCATTGCCGCCCAGGATGGCGATGAACGCCATCGCCACACCGGCGAAACTCAATATATCCATGCGCCAGACCCCGCCCTAGCTTCCGCTCAGTCCCGATCGCCCAGGCGGCTGCGCAGGCGCAGCAGGGCCTGGCCGTGAATCTGGCACACCCGCGACTCGCTCACGCCCAGGATCTCGCCGATTTCCCGCAGGTTCAGTTCCTGCTCGTAGTACAGCGACATGACCATGCGTTCGCGTGGAGGCAGGTCGCCCACCGCACCGGCGACCCGCTCACGCAAGTCCTCGTCCTCCACTTGCGTCTGCGGTCCTGGGGAGGCATCGGCGATGTTGTTCTCCCAGGGCTCCTCGTCCTCGCCGGCGAGGTCACCGAAGCGCAACACGCCGAACTCCGAGGCCTCTCGCGCCAGGGTGAAGTAAGTCTCCATATCCATGCCAAGCTGGCGCGCAATGGCTTCCGGCGGTGCCTCGCCACCGAGCTCGCGCTCGGCCGCCCGGGTGGCTTCGGTCAGTTGCCGCAGCTTGCGCAGGGCAGTGCGGGGCAACCAGCCACTGCGACGCAGCTCATCCAGCATGGTGCCGCGAATGCGAATGCCGGCGTAGGTCTCGAAACTCGCCCCCTGACCATCGTCGTAACGACGGGCCGCTTCCATCAAGCCGATCATGCCCGCCTGAATCAGGTCATCCACCTGCACGCTGGCCGGCAGTCGTGCCAGCAGGTGGTAGGCGATGCGCTTGACCAGTTGTGCGTGTTCACGCACCAGGCGGTCGATCTGGTCGGCAGCCGCATCCGGCTTGGCCGCTTTCTTGTACGCAAGAACCGCATTCATGCTTCTCCTCCTACAGCAACCGAAAGGGGCTGCACCATCCGCTCAAAGAAAAACTCCAGATGTCCACTGGCGCCGCAGGCCCGTGGCCAGTTCTCAACCTGCTCGGCCAGTTGCCTGAAGGCGAACGCCGACGGACTGCGGGGAAATGCCTCCATCACGGTCTGCCGGCGCTGAATGGCCTTGCGCAGGTAATCGTCGTAAGGCAGCACGCCGACAAACTCCAGCACCACGTCCAGGTACTCGTCGCACACCGCCAGCAACTTGCCGAACAACTCGCGACCATCCCGAGCGCGACGAACCATGTTGGCCAGGATCCGGAACCGGCTAACCCCATGCTGGGTGCTGAGTAACTTGATCAGCGCGTAGGCATCGGTCAGCGAGGCCGGCTCGTCGCACACCACCAGCAACACATCCTGCGCCGCGCGGGCGAAGCTGAGCACGCCCTCGCCAACGCCGGCGGCGGTGTCAACCAGCATCACGTCCAGATCCGGGGTCAGCTCGCCGAACGCCTGTATCAGCCCCCCATAGACGGCCGCAGGCTGGTCGGCCATGCCGGCCACTCCCGAAGCGGCTGGCACAATGCGCAGTCCGGCCGGGCCGTGCACCACGACCTCCGCCAGTTCGCGCTCACCCGACAGCACATGTGCCAACGTCCAGCGCGGCTTGATTCCCAGCAGCACATCGACGTTGGCCAGGCCCAGGTCCGCATCCAGCAGCATCACGCCGCGTCCACGCTGCGCCAGCGCGACGCCAAGATTGGTTGCCACATTGGTCTTGCCAACGCCGCCCTTGCCGCCGGTCACCGCGATCACGCGCACCGGCCGGGGCGCGAGCAAACCGCGCAGGCCATGGGCCTGGTCAACAGCAGCATCAAGCATGGGCCACCGCCCGCAACTGGCTTGCCGCAGCCGCTGACGCCGACGTCGCGCTTGGCCCCGCGGACGGCTGGGCGCGGGCGCGAACCCGCTGCGCGGCCCGGTTCACCAGATCGCGGGCACGGGCCGGATGCAGGTCCTCCGGGACTCGCTGGCCGTCGGTCACGCAGGCCAGCGGCAAGTGGTGACGAATCACCACCGATAAGGCGCCGCCCAGGGTTGGGCATTCGTCCAGTTTGGTCAGAACGCAGCCGCTCAGCGGCAAGGCGCCGAAGGTCGTGACCGCTTCGTCCAGCATCGCCTCCTGCGCGTTGCTCGCCAGGACCAGATAGCTGCGCATATTGCTGCGCCCAAGGCTCGCCAGGGCCTCGCCGATGCGCACATCCCGCTGACTCATGCCGGCGGTATCCACCAGCACCAGACGCTTGTTGGCCAGCGCCGCCAGCGCCACGGCAAGATCGTCGGCTGAATCCACCATCTGTACCGGCACGCCCAGCAGGCGACCGAAATTCTGTAGTTGTTCATGGGCGCCGACCCGGTAGTTATCGGTAGTCAGCAGACCCAGGTGGCGGGCGCCGTGCTGGCGCACGAAGCGGGCCGCGAGCTTGGCAACCGTGGTGGTCTTGCCAACGCCGGTGGGTCCGAGCAGCGTGACCACCCCACCCTCGTCGAGCAAGCCCTGATCGGCAATCGGAATGCGCGCTGTCAAATGCTGGCCCAGCGCCTCGCGCCAGGCCGCGCCAAGATCCCGTTGCTCGGTCACTTGACCGAGAATGGAAGTGATCAGGTCCGTCGTCAGACCCATCTGCTCAAGATAGGGCGCCAGCTGCGCCTGCAGGGGGCTGCGCCGGCTTATCGCCGACTGGCGCAGTTCCGCTTCCAGCAGGCCGCGCAGCATGGTCAGTTCGGTCCGGAGCTGCTCGATCGCCGGATCGACGGCCCAGGCCAGACGGTCCAGGTCAGCCGGACCGTCCTGCGGCAGATCCTTGCCGGCAATGTGCGGCGAATCGGCGCCATCGCCGCTGGCGGCCAGGCGTTCGAGCAGTGCCGCGTCATAGTCGACGGCGGCGATGACTTCCACGCCGTCGGGCAGGCGGCGGCTGGACAGGATGACCGCGTCGGAGCCTTGCTCCTGTCGCACCTGATGCAGTGCCCGGCGCATGTCGGGCGCGCTATAGCGCTTGATCTTCATGCTCGACTCTCCTTGCTCCCGCGTGGGCGCATCTGGTCAGAAACCTTGTCGGAAGCGCTTCAGCGCCCACCAATATTTGCAACAACCCGCACCTGCCGGTTCTCTGGCAGTTCCTCGTAGGCCAACACCTTCAGGTCGACCGCCAGGTGACGAACAAACCGTGCCAGCCACAGGCGCAGGGCGTTGGGTGCCACCAGCACCGCCGGCTGGCCCATCAGCTCCTGCCGCTGCGCCGCGTCCGCCAGGAGGCTTCTGAGGCGCTCGGCCAAACCGGGTTCCACACCGAGTGCGCCATCGCCCCCCTGCACAGCTTTTAGCAAAATGCGTTCCAACTCGGGGTCAAGCGTCATCAGTGCTAGCTCTGGCGACGTTCCGAAGACCTCCTGAACGATGCTGCGACCAATCGCAACGCGCACCAGCGCGGTCAAAACGTCAGGATCTTGACTACGCGTGCCGTGCTCGGCCAAGGATTCGGCAACGCTGCGCAGGTCGCGGATCGGCACACCTTCCTGCAGCAGGTTGCGCAGCACCCGCAGCACCGTTCCCAGCGGCAGCACCTTGGGCACCAGGTTCTCCACCAGCTTGGGCGCTTGGGTGGCCAGGCGATCCAGCAGCTGTTGCACTTCCTCGTGACCCAGCAACTCGTAGGCCGAGCGCATGAGCACCTGCGAAAGGTGCGTGGCTACCACGGTGGCCGAGTCAACGACTGTGTAACCGGCCATCTGTGCCTGCTCGCGCAGGCCGCGCTCGATCCACAACGCGTCCAGGCCAAAGGTTGGGTCCTTGGTGGCGATTCCCGGCACCGGCGTGGTGACGTGACCGGGGTTGATGGCCAGATCCCGATCCGGCTGCAACTCGCCGTGACCGGCGGTCGAACCCATCAGGGTGATGCGGTAGCCGCCCGGCGCCAGATCGAGGTTGTCCCGAATGTGTACCGGCTGCAGCAGGAAGCCGAGTTCTTTCGACAGCTTCTTGCGCACGCCCTTGATACGCGTCAGCAACT
Source organism: uncultured Gammaproteobacteria bacterium (assembly GCA_964653545.1). Taxonomy (GTDB): domain Bacteria; phylum Pseudomonadota; class Gammaproteobacteria; order Immundisolibacterales; family Immundisolibacteraceae; genus Immundisolibacter. Next base: position 4,285 of record CAZZHF010000135.1, read on the forward strand.
CGCCGCCCTGCGTCTTGTCGACCAGGGGAATCAGGCGATAGCCGACTTCAAGACCCACCAGGTCCACGCCGGCCACCTCGTCCCAGCCAAGGTCCTTGTGTTCCTCCGGCGCCGGCAAGGCTTCCAGACCGCCATTCCTGGCAAGCTCAGCCGCTTCCTGGGTCCGGACCCTGGCCAGGCGCCAGGCGGCCACAGCCAGCCCGCCGCCGAGAGTCAGAAAGGCAAAATGGGGCATGCCGGGCACCAGGCCGAGTACTCCGACCAGGCCACCGCCCACGCCAAGGGCGGTCGGGTTGGCCATCAACTGGCGGTTGATCTGGGTCGAAACGCTTTCCGCCTGCGAAACCCGCGTCACCAGGATGGCCGCTGCCACCGACAGCAGCAGCGATGGCACCTGCGCCACCAGGCCGTCGCCAATGGTCAGCAGGCTGAACACCTGCATGGCGTCGTTGGCGCTCATGCCGTGCTGGCCCATGCCAATGGCGACGCCACCCATGATGTTGATGATCAGGATCAGCATGCCGGCGACCGCGTCGCCACGCACGAATTTGCTGGCGCCATCCATGGCGCCGTAGAAGTCCGCTTCCTGGCGCACGACCTCGCGCCGATCGTGGGCCTGTTGCTGGGTAATGAGACCGGCCGAGAGGTCGGCGTCGATCGCCATCTGCTTGCCGGGCATGGCGTCCAGGGTGAAGCGGGCGTTGACTTCCGAAACCCGCCCGGCGCCCTTGGTCACGACCATGAAGTTGATGATCACCAGAATGACGAACACCACCAGGCCGACGGCGTAGTTACCGCCAATGACAAACGAACCGAAGGCCTCGATCACATGGCCGGCCGCCGCCGGGCCGGTGTGACCATCCAGCAGCACCAGCCGGGTCGAGGCGACGTTCAGCGCCAGGCGCAGCAGCGTGGCCACCAGCAACAGCGTGGGAAACACCGCAAAGTCCAACGGGCGCAGCGCATACACCGCCACCAGCAGCACCACCAGCGAGAGCGTTATGTTGAACGTGAACAGCAGGTCCAGCGCCAGCGGCGGCAGCGGCACCAGCATCATGCCAAGCAGGGTCAGCACCAGCAGTGGTGTGCCCAACCCCAAGGCCGCGAAGCTGCGCGAGGTGCCGGTAGCGGTTGCCGTATTCACTTGGAAGTCTCCTCAGAGTGAAGGCGCTGCGCTGCCGCGCGGCCGTTGCAGTTCGTCAGGCACTGGCAGTGCGTCCAGATCCGGCACGTCATAGCGGCCGGCCGCCAGCGCGGTGCGCAGTTGATAGATGTAAGCCAGGACCTGCGCCACCACGGTGTACAGTTCGCGCGGTACCTCGGCGCCAATGCGGGTGCTGTAGTAGAGCGCCCGCGCCAGGGGCGGCTGCGACAGGATGGGAACGCCATGCTCCTTGGCCAGCGCGCGTATCTGCGCGGCCACGAGGTCCGCGCCCTTGGCGACCAGCCGCGGCGCGCCGTCCTTGCCCAGGTCGTAGCGCAGCGCCACGGCGTAGTGGGTGGGATTCACCACCACCACGCTGGCGGTGGGGATGTCCTGCATCATGCGGCGACGGGACAGCTCATGCTGGCGGTTTCGAATGCGTTGACGCACCTCGGGCCGGCCGTCGGTTTCCTTCATCTCGTCCTTGACTTCCTGTCGCGACATGCGCAGTTGGCGAACGTGGTTCCAGATCTGGAACGGCACATCGACCGCGGCGATCAGCAGCAAGCCCATCGCGGTCAGAAAAAACGCCCGCGTGGTCAGGTTGCTGGCGTGACCCAGCGCCATCACCAGTGGCTCTGAACCCAGGCCGAGCAGGGCTGGCGCCATCTGGCGCAACACCAGCACCGCCAAGCCGCCGACCACCAGAAACTTGGCCAGTGCCTTGGCCGTTTCCACCAGGCTCTGGATCGAGAACAGGCGCTTGATGCCTTTCATCGGACTCAGACGGTTGAATTTCGGTTCCAGGCTCTCGGTGCTGAACAGGATGCCGCCGAGCGCCATCGGTGCCAGCGCAGCCACCACAAAGACCAGGCCCAGCCACGGCGCAAGCATCAACAGCGCGTCACTGGCGCTGTTGGCAAGACGGGTACCGACGGCGGACGGGTCAAGCGCCGCGGCGCGGTCGAACGACAGTCCGTTGTGCATCAGATGCAGCAGGCCACCGCTGACGCGATCGCCGAACAGCCACAACCCCCCGGCGCCCAACAGCACCAGGGCAGCCGAGTTGAGCTCCTTGGAGCGGGCCACCTGGCCTTTCTTGCGCGAATCCTCCAGGCGTTTGGGGGTGGCCTTTTCGGTGCGTTCCTGGGCGCTTTCTTCAGCCATGCTCAGCGCCCCCCCAACAGCGCGAACAAGCGTCCGCTACCCTGCTCGAACAACTGCCCCCACTGCCCGGGCAGCGCCGGCAGGGTGAACAGCACCACGATCAACCCAACCAGCAGCGACACCGGAAACCCGACCGCGAACAGATTCATCTGCGGCGCGGCGCGGCTGACCACCGCGAAGGCCAGATTCACCACCAGCAGTACCGTGACCGCGGGCAGGGCCACCGCCAAACCGACCGCAAACATGTCGGTCGCAAACCCGGCGGCGGTCTGAAAATCGGCAAAGCGCAAACCGTCCGCCGATACCGGCAGACTGTGGAAGCTGCTCGCCAGCAGCTCCAGCAGCAGCAAATGTCCATCAACGGCCAGCATCAGCAGCAAGGCGAACATCACGTAAAACTGCGACACGATCGGCACGCTGACGCCGTTTTGCGGGTCGATCAACGAGGCGAATCCCAGACCCATGCCCAGCGAGACCATTTCGCCAGCGAAGCTGAGCGCGGCGAGCAGCAACTGCAACGAGAAGCCGGCCAGAAGGCCGATGCCCACCTGTTGCACGGCCGTGAGTATCCCCATCGGCGACAACACGTCGAGCACCGGCGCCACGGGCAGCGTCGGCAGCAGCAGTGCTGTCAGGGCAAGACCGATTACCAGCCGGATACGTACTGGCACCGTGCGTGAACCGAAAAGTGGCGCCGCCATCAGGAATGCCGAAATGCGCAGAAACGGCCAGAAGAAACTGCCGACGTAGGCTCCGATGCGGGCACTGTCGATCTCCACGGCCTAGCCAACCAGGACCGGAATATCGGTAATCAGGCGCTGCGTGTAATCGATCAGCGTCTGCAGCAGCCACGGGCCGGTGACCACCAGGACCAGGGCCATCACAATCAGCTTCGGCACGAAGCTCAGGGTCATCTCGTTGATCTGCGTCGCGGCCTGCAGCATGCCGACCAGCAGGCCTACGGTGAGCATCGCCAGCAGTGGACCACCGGCCAGCATCAAGCAGGTCCACAACGCGTCGCGGCCAATGTCCAGAACCACCTGCGGCGTCATGACCCGGTGCTCATCGGTAGAAGCTGCCGGCAAGCGTGCCCATGACCAGGCTCCAACCATCCACCAGCACGAACAGCATGATCTTG
>CAZZHF010000136.1:0-7651 GCA_964653545.1 uncultured Gammaproteobacteria bacterium
CCCAAACAGGCGATAACTTTCATCGCTCCAGGCGATGGCTCCGGTATCCAGTCGACATGACCAACTGCCGATCTGGGCGATCCGTTGCGCTTCCGAGAGTGCGTTCTGCTTTTCGAGCAGGGTAGCTTGTGCCTGCCTGCGACCGCTGATGTCGTTGGACACCCCCAGCAGGGAAATGCGGCCGGTCATCTCATCTTGCAGAGGCACGGCATGGGTCGCCAGCCAGCGACGGGTGCCCTTAAGACCGACGATCTCGAATTCCAGAGTGCCGCTTTCACCGGCCAGCACCCGCGCGGTGAGGGCATTGAACGCATACCGGTGCTCGGGAACGATCAGGCTGTCCACCCTCTGGCCGATGACCTGCGCCGGATCAGCGTCGGCCTCGATCATGGCCAGGCCGGCCGGGTTCATCTGTTCCAGCCTGCCGTCGGGACCGATGATCTTCACGCATTCCGGCTCGGCGTCCAGGATGGCGCGCAGGCGCGCCTCGCTTGCGCGCAACTGGACCTCGGCCTGCCAGCGCGCCGACACGTCGCGGGACATGCCGCGATAACCCAGCACTGCGCCGTCCGGCCCGCGGATAGACGCCACGGCGGTCTCCAGGAACACCGTTCGACCGTCACGGTGCCGCATGGCGTAATAAAGATTGGATGGCAGCTCCCCGGTCGGGGCACTGGCCACAAACAGCTCGCCGAGGCGAGCGCCGTCGGCCTCGACCATCAACTCAAACGGGCGGCGGCCAATCAACTGTTCCGGTGCATGGCCCAGCATGGCGTGCACCTGCGGGCTGTTGTAAGTGAACACGCCATTGGTGTCCAACTCCCAGAGCCAGTCCGGCATGTTCTCCACCAGCGCTCGAAAGCGCGCCTCACTGTCCCGCAGCTGCGCCTCAGCCTGCTTGCGCTCGGTGATGTCGATGGCCGACGCCACCAGGTGCGTGACCTGCTTCGCGTCATCGAAAACAGGTCTTATCTGGAAGTCGATGGCCATCTCACGCCCGTCGGCCACTTGAGTGACCATGTCCCCGCGCACCACCTCTCCCGCCGCGGCGCGGCGAACAGCCTCGCGCCCCATCTCGCGCATCTGGGCCGAATGCGCCCACCAGGGGGCCTCCCAGAACGGCTTGCCAACAACGTCCCCGGGTTTTATCCCGGCAATCTCGTAGGCATAAGCGTTTGCCAGGATCACGGTGCCGTCCGGCGTGGCGATACCAGCAAACTGGCCCAGGTTATCCAGCACCTTGGACAGGTATGCCTCGCTGTTGGCCAGCACCCGCTGGGCGGCATGGCTGTTTTCCAGCATGCGATTGAACTCGGTCGCCAGGAGGCCGATCTCGCCACCGGCACCCACCGTCGCCCGGACGCCCGCCTCCCCCGCCGCTACCTGGCGTGACACGTTAGTCATTTCGCGTAGCGGGAACAGGAACCGGCGGTCGAAGATGAACCAGCCCATCGCGAGCGCTGCCAGTGCGACACCGAATCCGGCAACGCTTAGCTCAAGCGTCCGCCACGCATGCGCATAGGCGGCAGCGGTGGTAATCGTGGCCGTAACCCAGGCACCGGTCTGGCCGTTCCACCTGACGGGCGCAGCCGCATGAATGCGCTCCAGCCCATCCAGACCCGACTCCACGAACAGCACCCTGGCCGGCTCACCCGCCAGATGACCTGCCAATCTGGCAGGAAGCGGCCGTCCGGCCGACCGGTTGGGGTCCGGATCACGCAGCAGTACTTTGGCATTCCGGTCGACCAGGCCGACCGACGATCCGGGCGACAACGTTCCGCCAACAGCGCCTCGGCTCAGCCAGCGCAGATTGAGCGCAGCATGCAGGAAGGCCACGACCCGTCCGGCATCATCAAGCACCGGGTTTATGACCGGTAAGTTGTACTGCCGGAGGGTTTTGTCGTAGACATAGTCCAGAACCTGGAAACGGCCCGCCTGCACCGCGTCGCGGAAGCCAGGAAGGTCAGCCATATTCACCGGTCTGGACAACCGTTCGGCGCTGCACAGGAGGTCGCCGTTGGGGGCAAACACGGTCAGGTTCTGATAGGGCGACAACCCCGGGTCGCCGCGCATCTGGGCCAGCAATCTGCTGCACGCAGCTGTGTTGGCCGCGCGCAGCACCGGCACCCGGGCCAGGCCTTCCAGCAGCCGGCGTGCCGCATCGATTTCCTGCTCCTGGCGCGCGGCGAGTCGGCCCGCCACCGCGAGCGAATCACCGCGTGCCGACGCTTTCGCATCGGCGAACCACTTCCAGGCGCTGTAGGCGCTCACTCCCACCAGTGGCAGTAGTGCCACCACCATCAGCAAAGCCAGGCGGGCGCGCAGACCGATGGCCAGGGTCTGTTTCATGATGCCCCGGCGCGGATGCCAGGCGGGCTAATGCGCGTCGTCACAGTATTGGTTCGCGATGGCGCGAAAGGTGCCTTCCAGGTCCCGGACGGCATCCACCACGTCCGGGTCGAAATGGCGGCCGCGCTCGGCCAGGATCATGTCGATGGCCTGCTGATGGGGGAAGGCTTCCTTGTAAATGCGTTTGGAGATAAGCGCGTCGTAGACATCCGCCACCGCCATCAGCCGCGCCGAGATGGGGATGGCGTCGCCGGCCAGGCCCTGGGGATAACCGCTGCCATCCCATTTTTCGTGGTGACCGTGGATGATCTCGCGCGCATAGCGCAGAAATGCGCCACCCCGCTCGGCCATTTTGGCTTCGGCCGGGGCGATGGCCTCATGGCCATGCGCCACGTGCAGTTTCATGATTTCCCATTCCTGCGGCGTGTGTTTGCCCGGTTTGTGCAGGATGGCGTCCGGCACCGCCACCTTGCCGATGTCATGCAGCGGCGCCGAGCGGAACATCAGGTCGATGGATTCGTCGTTCAGTTCGTCGCGAAACCGGGGGTGGTCGCGCAGGCGCTCGGCCAGCGCCCGAACGTAGTTCTGGGTGCGCAGGATATGGCTGCCGGTTTCGTTGTCGCGGGCCTCGGCCAGAGCGCACAGGGCGGTGATGATTGCCTCCTGGGAGGCGACCACCTCCTGCTCGCGCCGCACGATTTCGTCGGCCTGGGCCAGGAGCTCGAAGGTACGGTCGGCAACCAGCCGCTCCAGGTTCTCGTTGCGGTCGCTCAGCAAGCGCCGCGCCTGGGCCAGTTTCAGGTGGCTGTTGACCCGTGCCAGTACCACCGGTGGCGAATAGGGTTTGGAAATGAAATCCTCCGCCCCGAGCGACAGCCCGTACTGCTCGTCGGCGGCGCTGTCCAGGCTGGTGAGGAACAACACCGGAATGTCGCTCAGTGCCGGATCCGCCTTGATCCGCTGACACAGCTCGAAGCCGTCCAGTCCGGGCATCACCACGTCCAGCAGCACCATGTCCGGTCGCCGGCCACCGTCCAGATAGGCCAGCGCCTGTTCGCCGTCGGCGGCGGCGCGCACCGTGTAGGTCCCGCTCAGCAGATCGGCCAGGATCAGCAGGTTGTCCTGCTGATCGTCGACAATCAGTATGTGGCCCTCAGGTTCTTGATCCATGTGTAACCTCCTCAGTCGGCGTGGGGCCGACGTCGGCAAGCCTAAGTTTTCGCGGCAGAAGGAGGGATTCACCAACTCCTCTTATACGCCTCTGCAACCGGAATGCAGCTTTAGCTGCGAATATCCGCATTGCCGGCCGAAAACTTTAGGAGGCCCGTTCTCGAATCCGACCTGCAACATCGGGTTGATGAGCCGAGCTTAAGGAAGCGCTGAAGTACTCAGTGTCTCCCTAGCCGCAGCCGCGTCGCCAGTCGGCAAGCAGTTGCCTGACCTGTTCGTCCTCGACCGGCTCGAAGTCCCGATAAAACTGACCCACGGCGTAAAAGTCCCGCGGCACGTTCAGGCACACCACCTCATCGGCATGCGCGCGAAGACGCGCCACCGCGCCCGCCGGGGCCACCCCCACCGCCACCACCAGCCGGGCCGGATGCTGCGCGCGCACCGCGTCCAGGGCCGCGATCAGCGTGGCGCCGGTCGCGACGCCATCGTCGACCACCACCACCAGGCGCCCGGCCGGATCGATCCGCGCGCCGCCATATTGCGTGCGGCGCCGGGCCAGAACCGCGCGCTGACGGGCGGTCTCCTGGGCCAGATACGCCGGGTCCGGATGAGTCGTCAGATCCGGGGTGAGGTAGACCTTACCGGCCTCGTCGACGGCGCCGATGGCGTACTCGGCATTGCCCGGCGCGCCGAGCTTGCGCACCAGGACAACATCGAAATCGCCCTCGAGCGCCTCGGCGAGGATCAGGCCCATCGGCACCGCGCCGCGCGGCACCGCCAGCACCAGCGGCCGTTGCCCCCGCAGCTGCGCCAAGGCCAGGCCCAACTGCCGGGCGGCATCTGTTCGATCCTGAAACATGGGCGCCTCACCCGCCGGGACGGCGGCGGTCATTCGCTGGCACGGGACCAGGACATTCTCGAGGCTGGGCTCACACGTCGTCGATGACTCGCATCAAGAGTTTCTCGCCGGCTTCCGGGCCACGGGTGTCGAGTCCCTCGGCAACCAGCTCCGCGTAGCGGCAGTCGATGAACTGGCACAGCCAGCGCAGGTAAGCGGTCTGAAAATTCACCTGCGGCAGGTCGGCATAGCTGCCGCCACGCGTGGTCACCAGCGTCAGCGGCTTGCCGCCACACAGGCCCTGTGGCCCCCGCGCCGAGTAACGGAACAGCAGGCCCGGCTGGACCACGACGTCGAGGTAATGCTTAACCGGGTATGGCAGGCTGAAGTTCCACATCGGCGCCGCCAGCGCCACTTCGTCGGCATCCAGGAACGCGTTCGCCCAGCGCGTGATGGCCGCCCACGCCTGCTGCTGATCCGGCGTCAGTGGCGAACCGGCCGCCACGCTGCCCTTGGCCATTGCTATCGGGCCGTCCACTGGTGGCAGATCGGCCGTTGTCAGGTCAACTTCCTCGACCGTCAGGCCCGGCTCGGTGGTGCCACGCCGGGTCAGCCAGGCGTCCAGCAGACGACGGGTCCGCGAGCCCGACCCCTTGGGCGTGAACGACACCACCAGCAGGTGCGCCATGCGTTTAGTCCTTGGGCACGGTCAGCGCCAGAAACAGCGGGTTGCCACGCCGCTGCACCAGCAGCGGCACCACCCGTCCGGCCGCCAGTTTTCCGGTCAAGGCCTTGAAGTGGGAGGTGTTCCTCACCACGTCTTCGCCCACCCGCATGATCACATCGCCGCGTGCAAGGCCCGCCCGCGCCGCCGGGCCGTCGCCCACCGCCACGACCAGCACGCCGCCCTTGGGCACCTCCAGCTGCTGGCGTTGCAGTTCGTCCAGATCCACGACCGCCAGTTTGAGCGGCCCGCCCTGGGCCGGTTCACTGCGCCCGGCGCCCGGACTGGCCACCACGTCACTGTTGGGCAGCGCGCCCACAGTCGCCTGGAGCGTGCGTTCCTTGCCGTCGCGCAGGACCCGCAGCTGCACCTTGGCGCCCACGTCGGCGCTACCGACCAGCGGCGGCAGCTCCCCGGCGTTGGCCAGCGGCACGCCGTTGAAGGCCAGGATCACATCGCCGGCGCTCAGGCCGGCTTTGGCAGCCGGACCCTTGGCTGTGACATCGGCGACCAGCGCGCCCCTGGGGCGATCCAGCCCGAAGGATTGCGCCAGGGTCGGTGTGACCGGCTGCACCGTCACCCCAAGGTAACCGTGCGAGGCATGACCTGACTTCTCGATCTGCTGCGCGGCGCGGATGGCCACCTTGATGGGGATGGCGAACGACAGGCCGACGGAGCCCCCGGTGCGGCTGTAGATCTGGGAATTGATACCGATGACCTGGCCCTGGGTATTGAACAGCGGGCCGCCCGAGTTACCCGGGTTCACCGCCGCGTCGGTCTGGATAAACGGCACATAGGCGTCGCTGGGCAGGGTGCGACCCACGGCGCTGACGATGCCGGCCGTGGCGGTGTACTCAAGCCCGAACGGCGAGCCGATTGCCAGTACCCACTCGCCCACCTCCAGCCGGTCCGAGTCGCCGATCTTGACCACTGGCAGGCCCTTGGCCTTGATGCGCAGCACGGCCACGTCGGTGCGCTCGTCCAGACCGACCAGTTCGGCCGGTTCCTCGCGGTGATCGGACAGCTTGACCAGGATCTCGTCGGCATCCTTGACCACATGCGCGTTGGTCAGAATGGTGCCGTTGGCGGAAATCACGAATCCGGAACCGAGCGAGCGCGCCTGCCGCGGCTGGCCGCCGGGCGGCTGACCGAAGAAGCGCCGAAACAATTCGCTGCGCGGATCGTTCGGATCAATTGGCATGCCGGGGAACATCTGGCGCTCGCGGACCTTCTGCGTGGTCGAAATATTGACGATGGATGGACTGACGTCCTTTACCAGCTGGGTGAACTCCGGCAATGCTGCCTGGACGCGACTACCGGCAAGCGTCAGGACAGCCGCCACAAAGAGCGGTACACAGCGCATTCTGGTCATCGATATCTCCATGGTGTGGCGGCACCAGGCTCCGCAACGAACGAAAAAGGCTGCTCAGCCCAGGCTGAACTCAAAGTTGGGGACACAGCGTCAGATGGCCGGTGACCGCATTAGTTCCCGGCTGCGCGGCCAAACACTTAACTACCGCTACCTGGCGGGGCCTGCAGCAAAGCCAGCAACGCGGTCTCGTTCAGCGTGGTCACACCAAGCTCGGATGCCTTGTTGGCCTTGCTGCCGGGGTTATCGCCAACCGCAACGAAGTCGGTGTTCTTCGATACGCTGCCGGTGACCTTGGCGCCCAGGCGCTGCAGGGCCGCGGTCAGCACTTCGCGCGGCTGCGAGAAGGTGCCGGTGATGACGAAGGTCTTGCCGGCCAGGGACTGCGAGCCAGCCTCCGCCGTGCCCACCGCGGCGCCATCGTCCTGAAACAGGATGCCGGCCTCCAGCAGGCGGCGGACGACCTCGACATTGCGAGTGTCGGCGATGAACTCGGCCAGGCTGTCGGTAATTTCGGTGCCGATGCCGCGCAAGGGCAGTTCCTGAACCGGCAGCGGCGGGCGATCGGGGTGCTCCAGGTTGTGCTTGCGGGCCTTCTGGTTGGCCTTGGCGATAGCCTGCTTGTGCTCGTGAACAGCCGCCCAGTCCTGCGTCAGCACGGCGTCCAGATTACCGAACTGGGCGCTGAGCAGGCGCGCCACCTCCTCGCCGACCAGCGGGATGCCCAGCGCGAAGAGCAAGCGCGGCAGCGTCGTACGCTTGCTGGCTTCGATGGCCGCCACCAGATTGCTCGCCGACAGCTCGGCCATGCGCTCCAGACCGGCCAGGGTCGGCACGTCCAGGTGGTACAGGTCCGCCACATCGCGCACCAGGCCGCGGTCCACCAGTTGCTCGATCAGCCGGTCGCCCAGGCCGTCGATATCCATGGCGCGGCGACCGGCGAAATGGGCGATGCCGGCCTTGATCTGTGCCGGGCAGTGCAGCCCGCCGCTACAGCGCGACACCGCGTCACCGTCCACGCGCACGATGTCCGAACCGCACACCGGACAGTGCGTGGGCATCGCAAACGGCTGCGCCTGCGCGGGCCGGCGTTCCAGCACCACGCCGACCACTTCCGGAATCACGTCCCCGGCCCGGCGCACCACCACACTGTCACCAATGCGCAGGTCTGTACGGTCTGACGTGGGCGAGTTCATCACTT
>CAZZHF010000137.1:0-7284 GCA_964653545.1 uncultured Gammaproteobacteria bacterium
CGCGGTGCTTCAGGCGCTTGTACTTGCCGCACAGGCACTCGTAGTCCTTGATCGGCCCAAATATCTTGGCGCAGAAAAGCCCATCCCGCTCCGGCTTGAAGGTGCGGTAGTTGATGGTTTCCGGCTTCTTGACCTCGCCCCACGACCAGGAACGGATTTTTTCTGGCGACGCCAGCCCGATGACAAAGGCCTCGAAATCATCGATGCCCGTGGTTTGCTTCATCAGGTTGAGAAATTCTTTCACGATCCTATCCCCGCTTTAGGTGACCGAAACAGCAAGCTGCCACCAGTGTTCACTCGCGCTCGAGTTCGATATCAATGCCTAGGGAGCGGATTTCCCGCACCAACACATTGAACGATTCGGGCATGCCTGCCTCTATGCGGTAATCGCCATCCACGATGTTCTTGTACATCTTGGTGCGGCCGTTCACGTCGTCCGACTTCACAGTCAGCATTTCCTGCAGGGTGTAGGCGGCGCCGTATGCTTCCAACGCCCACACTTCCATTTCGCCGAAGCGCTGGCCGCCGAACTGCGCCTTGCCGCCCAAGGGCTGCTGGGTCACCAGGCTGTAAGGCCCGGTGGAGCGGGCGTGCATCTTGTCGTCGACCAGGTGGTTCAGCTTCAACATATACATGTAGCCAACCGTCACCTCACGGTCGAACACATCGCCCGAGCGACCGTCGTACAGGGTGGTCTGTCCACTCTCGGGCAAGCCCGCCAAGCGCAACATGGCCTTGATGTCGTCCTCGCGGGCGCCGTCGAACACCGGCGTGGCCATCGGTACGCCGCCGCGCAGGTTGTGTGACAACTCGCGCAGCTCGTCGTCTTTCAGGGCCTGGAGTTCCGCCCCCGTACCACCGGTTTGGTTATAGATGGTGTCCAGGAACGTGCGCAGTTCCTTCGGCTTGGCGCCGCTGTCGAGCAGGCCACCGATCTTCAGGCCCAGGACCTTGGCAGCCCAGCCAAGATGGGTTTCCAGCACCTGGCCCACGTTCATTCGCGAGGGCACGCCTAGCGGATTCAGGATCACGTCTACCGGCGTGCCATCGGCCATGTACGGCATATCTTCAGCCGGCACGATGACCGAAATGACGCCCTTGTTGCCGTGACGACCGGCCATCTTGTCGCCCGGTTGCACGCGACGCTTTTGCGCCACGAACACCTTGACCATCTTGAGCACGCCCGGCGGCAGCTCCTCACAGGTGGTCAGGGTCTTGCGCTTTTCTTCCTGCAGGTCGTCGAACTCCTGGCGCTTGCGAGCAAGCTGCTCAAGGGTGCGCTCGACCTGAGCCGCGGCATCAGCATCTTTGAGCCCGATCTCGCCCCAACGCTCGCGCTCGACGGTCGCAAGATAATCCGCGGTAATAACGGTGCCCGCCTTGAGCTTGTTGGGGCCAACCTGCGCCTGCTTGCCAACCAGCAGACGTTCGATACGGGAATAGGCGTCGTCGGCCGTGATGCGGTACTGGTCGTCGAAATCCTTTTTGACGCCCGCGAGTGCTTCGGACTCGATCGCGCGGGTCCGGTCGTCCTTCTTCACCCCTTCGCGGGTGAATACGTGCACGTCGATCACGGTGCCAACCACACCGGCCGAAACGCGCAGCGAGGTGTCCTTCACGTCCGACGCCTTCTCGCCAAAGATCGCCCGCAGCAGTTTTTCTTCTGGTGTCATCTGCGTCTCGCCCTTGGGCGTGACCTTGCCGACCAGGATATCGCCGGGACGCACCTGGGCACCGATGGCAACGATTCCGGACTCATCCAGATTGGCCAGCGCCGCTTCACCCACGTTCGGGATGTCGGCGGTGATTTCCTCCGGCCCGAGCTTGGTGTCGCGCGACACGCAGGTCAGTTCCTGAATGTGGATGGTGGTGAAACGGTCCTCTTGCACCACCCGCTCGGAGATGATGATCGAGTCCTCGAAGTTGTAGCCACTCCACGGCATGAACGCCACCAGGACGTTCTGGCCGAGCGCCAACTCGCCGGCATCGGTGGACGAACCGTCGGCGAGCACGTCGCCACGCACGATGTGATCGCCAGCCTGTACCCGGGGACGCTGGTTGATGCAGGTGTTCTGGTTGGAACGGGTGTATTTGGTCAGGTTGTAGATATCTACGCCAGAGGTCCCGGCATCGGCCTCGTCGTCGTCGACGCGCACCACGATACGACCAGCGTCCACCGCATCGACCACGCCGCCGCGCAATGCGACTACCGCGGTACCGGAGTCGCTCGCCACGGTGCGTTCCATGCCGGTCCCGACCAGCGGCTTGTCGGCGCGCAGGGTCGGCACTGCCTGACGCTGCATATTCGAACCCATCAGGGCCCGGTTGGCATCATCGTGTTCCAGGAAGGGAATCAGCGAGGCGGCCACCGACACGATCTGCCTCGGTGACACGTCCATGAACTGCACCTGATCCGGCGTGGTCATGGTGAACTCGTTACCAAAACGGCAGGAGATCAGGGCATCCGTGAGCTCGCCATCCGCGCCCAGCTGGGTACTCGCCTGGGCAATCACGTACTCGGGCTCGTCGAGCGCCGACATGTACACCACCTCGTTGGTAACGCGTGCATCACGCACCAGACGGTACGGCGTTTCCAGGAAGCCATAGTTATTGGCGCGCGCAAACACCGCCAGCGAGTTGATAAGACCAATATTGGGGCCTTCCGGCGTCTCGATGGGGCAGACCCGGCCGTAATGGGTCGCATGCACGTCACGCACTTCAAATCCGGCCCGCTCACGGGTAAGACCACCCGGGCCCAGGGCCGAGATGCGCCGCTTGTGGGTCACTTCCGACAGCGGGTTCACCTGGTCCATGAACTGCGACAGCTGCGAGGATCCAAAAAATTCCTTGATGACCGCCGACACCGGCTTGGCATTGATCAGATCCTGAGGCATCAAGCCTTCGGATTCGGCGAACGACAAGCGCTCGCGCACCGCCCGGTCCACGCGCACAAGACCGATACGGAACTGGTTCTCGATCATCTCGCCCACACAACGCACGCGCCGATTGCCCAGATGATCACCATCATCCACGGTGCCCTGACCGTTTTTGATATCGATCAGCCTGCGCAGGACCGCAACGATGTCTTCTTGCGACAGCACGCCGGGACCGGTGGTCTCCGGGCGACCGACACCCCGGTTGAACTTCATGCGACCGACGCCCGACAGGTCGTACAGGTCGCCGCTGAAGAACAGATTGTTGAACAGGTTCTCGGCCGCATCCCGGGTCGGCGGCTCGCCCGGGCGCATGATGTGGTAGATCTCGACCAGCGCGTCCTGACGACCGGTGGTGTGATCGATCCGCAGCGTGTCCGAAATGTACGGACCACGATCCACGTCATTGACGTGCAACACCTCGATGTCCTTCACAGTGGCCGCCTGAAATTTCTCAAGCAGCGCTTCGTCGATCAGCGCATTGGCTTCGGCCACGATTTCGCCACTGCTCGAGTCGACGATGTCCTTGGCCAGGATCTTCCCGAACAGATAATCGGGCGGCACCACCAGCTTGCGCGTACCGGCCGCCTCAAGTTGCTTTGCCTGACGCGCCGAAAGGCGCTTGCCGGCCGGCACGATGACTTTACCCTTGCCATCGGTAATGTCGAAGCTGACCTGCTGGTTGCGCATACGATCCGCCACCAGGTCGAGCGTGATCTTCTCGCCGCTGAAGTGCAGCTTGTCGGTCTCGAAGAACAGACCGAGAATTTCCTCGACGCTATAGCCGAGCGCACGCAACAGCACGGTCGCGGCAATCTTGCGACGCCGGTCGATACGCACGTACATCAGATCCTTCGGATCGAACTCGAAATCCAGCCAGGATCCGCGGTAGGGGATGATTCGGGCCGAGAACAGCACCTTGCCGGACGAGTGGGTCTTGCCCTTGTCGTGCGTGAAGAACACACCGGGCGACCGATGCAACTGGGACACAATGACCCGCTCGGTGCCATTGATCACGAAGGTACCGGTGTCGGTCATGAGGGGGATTTCCCCCATGTACACCTCTTGCTCGCGCACGTCCTTGACCACCCGGGTCTTGCCGGCTTTGTCGTAGATGACCAGCCGCACGCGGGCGCGCAGGGGTGCCGCGTAGGTCATGCCCCGCACCTGGCAATCCTTGACGTCGAACGGCGCCCGGCCCAGTCGGTACTCGACGAATTCGAGCGCCGCGACGCCGGTGCTGCTTTGGATCGGGAACACCGAGCGGAAGGCCGCCTGCAGGCCAACGTCGCCACGCTGCTCTGGCGTCACGCCGGTCTGCAGGAAACGCCGATACGAGTCCAACTGCATTTCCAGCAGATTCGGTACTTCCAGCACTTCCGGCCGACGACCGAAATTCTTGCGGATTCGCTTTTTCTCGGCGAACGAGTAAGCCATGGATCCAGCCCCCAGATTAAACCTTACGGGTGACACTCAACGCAGACGGCGCGACGAAGCACAGCCCGCCTCCGGCAACCGAAGCAGTCAACAAAAAACAAAAGAAGATCCCGGACGCGGCCCAGCCGGTGGTTTACACCCACTTGGCCCGCCAAGGATCTTCCTTCGGGTAACAGCAGGCCTGGCCGACAGATGCGGCCAAGACCTACAGCAAAAGCGTCCAGTCGGCTGACGCTGACGCAACTCGGCAAGGATTACTTGACCTCAGCCGCAGCGCCCGCCTCGGTCAACTGCTTCACCACGTCCTCGGCCTCGGCTTTGGGCACACCGGTTTTGATGGTGGCCGGCACGGCTTCCACCAAATCCTTGGCCTCTTTCAGGCCCAGGCTGGTGATGCCGCGCACCGTCTTGATGACGTTGACCTTGTTGTCGCCGAAGCTCGTCATTACAACGTCGAATTCGGTGCGCTCCTCGGCCTGCGCGCCGCCATCGGCCGCCGCCGCTGCCGCCGGTGCTGCGGCGAACGCCGCTGCGCTGACACCGAATTTCTCTTCCATCATGCCGATGAGATCGACGATCTCCATCACCGTCATGCTGGAAATCGCGTCGAGAATTTCTTCCTTGCTAACCGCCATGATCCTGACTCCTAAGAACGAAAACGGAAATTTTCAAAAAAATAACGTCCAGCAGCGCCGGCCGACCTAACTAACCCTGTTTCTGATCCCGCACCGCTGCCAGCGTGCGTACCAGCTTGCTATTGGGCGCCGCAAGCACGCGTACCAGCTTGGCAATCGGCGCCTTCATCACACCCATCAATTGAGCCAGCGCCTCGTCGCGCGTCGGCAGCTTGGCCACCGCTTCGAGATCCTGCGGACCCAGCAAACGCCCAGCCACAGCCACCAGCCGCACGTCCGCCTTGGGGTTGGCCTTGCGGAAATCGCGCATCATGCGCGCCGCGGCACTCGGCTCATCACGCGAAAACGCCACCAAAAGCGGGCCCTTGAGCGTTTCACGCACGCACTCGAACCCGGTGCCTGTCACCGCGCGCCGCAACAAGGTGTTCTTGACCACCTTGAGGTAAACGTCGGACCGGCGCGCCTCGCGCCGCAGCCGGGTTAGCTCGCTGACCGTCAGGCCGCTCAAATTCAGCCCAACCATCACCGGGGACTGCGCCGCTATAGCAGCCACTTCGGCTACTACCGCCTGTTTTGTTTCAAGAATGGTCGCCACGGCCAAATTCCTTAAAGTTAATTAATGCTGTTGGGCCGCCGGCTACAGGCCGAGACTGGCCGGGTCAACAGAAATGCCCGGCCCCATGGTCGAGGACACCGTCACTTTGCGCAGATACATGCCCTTGGCCGTCGCCGGCTTGAGCTTGTGGACCTCAGCCAGCACCGCCTGCAGGTTGTCACGCAAGGCGTCCACCTGGAACGACG
Organism: uncultured Gammaproteobacteria bacterium; assembly: GCA_964653545.1. Classification (GTDB taxonomy): domain Bacteria; phylum Pseudomonadota; class Gammaproteobacteria; order Immundisolibacterales; family Immundisolibacteraceae; genus Immundisolibacter. The sequence goes on from CAZZHF010000137.1 coordinate 5,807, forward strand.
CGCGACCAATCACGCAGTGCACAATCCCGGCCCTGTCGGTACGGAAACGCACCTGACCCTTCTTGGCATTACTGACAGCGAGTGCGACATCCGCCGTCACGGTGCCCACCTTGGGGTTTGGCATCAAACCCCGTGGCCCCAAGACCTGCCCCAGGGTGCCCACCACGCGCATGGCATCCGGCGCGGCAATGACCACGCTGAAATCAAGGTCGCCACCGCGTATCTGCTCGGCGAGATCTTCCATACCGACCACGTCAGCGCCAGCGGCGGTCGCCGCCTCGGCCGCCTGGCCCTGTGCAAATACGGCCACGCGGGCGCGCTTGCCGGTGCCGTGAGGCAATACGGTGGCGCCACGCACGACCTGGTCCGACTTGCGCGGGTCCACACCCAGATTGATGGCCACATCCATCGACTCGTCGAACTTGGCGCTGGTCAATTCCTTCAGCAGGCCCAGTGCGTCGGCCAGTGGCACCAGCCGGCGACTGTCCAGCTTGTCGTTAATCGCTTTACGTCTTTTGCTAAGTGCCATGTCAGACGCCCTCCACGGTCAATCCCATACTGCGGGCGCTACCAGCAATGGTGCGCACCGCGGCGTCAAGATCAGCCGCCGTGAGGTCCGGCTCCTTGGCCTTGGCGATTTCTTCCAGCTGCGCTCGTGTCACCGACCCAACCTTGTTGGTGTTGGGGTTAGGGCTGCCCTTGGCGATGCTGGCTGCCTTACGCAGCAGTACCGACGCGGGCGTGGTCTTCTTGACGAAGGTAAAGCTGCGGTCTTCATAAACCGTGATCACCACCGGCACCGGCAGACCCGGCTCCATGCTGGCAGTCTCGGCGTTGAACGCCTTGCAGAACTCCATGATGTTGACGCCGCGCTGACCCAGCGCCGGGCCAACCGGCGGACTCGGATTAGCCTGCCCGGCCTTCACCTGCAGCTTGATGTAAGCGGTAACTTTCTTTGCCATTTCAAATTTCCAATTGACGGGTATAACGCCTTGCGGCTCCCCGTTGCCGCCTCATGGGCAGCTAGGCTTTCTCTACCTGGGAGAAATCCAGTTCGACCGGCGTGGACCGGCCGAAAATCATTACTGACACATTGAGCCGGCTCTTTTCATAGTTGACCTGCTCCACCACGCCATTGAAATCGTTGAAGGGGCCATCGGCGACTCGCACCATCTCGCCCACTTCAAACAGCACTTTCGGCTTCGGCTTGTCCTGCCCCTCCCGCACACGGTCCAGAATTTCTTCTGCCTCGCGCTCGGTAATGGGCGCCGGCCTGTCACCGCTGCCACCAATGAAACCCAACACCCGCGGCACACTACGCACCAGGTGCCAGGTCTCCTCGTCCATTTCCATCTGCACCAGCACGTAGCCGGGAAAGAACTTGCGCTCACTGGAGCGCTTCTGGCCATCCTTCATCTCGACGACTTCTTCCGTCGGCACCAGGATGTCGCCGAACTTTCCTTCCAGGCCGGCCCGCG
>CAZZHF010000137.1:7294-7603 GCA_964653545.1 uncultured Gammaproteobacteria bacterium
TTGAGCGTGCGCTGCACGGTTTTCTCGTACCCCGAGTAGGCGTGCACCACGAACCATCGCATCGCCACCGGTCAGCCTCCCAAGCCCATGAACGCCCCGATTGCGAGACTGATTACCCAATCAAACAGCCACAGCATGATCCCAACGACGACCGCCGCGACGAACACCACGGCCGTGGTTTGCCCCGTCTCGCGTCGTGTTGGCCACACCACACGCCGCAGCTCCGCACGGGACTCCTTGAAAAAACCCCACAGGCGCCCGCCTGGCCCGCTGCTGGCGGCGACCAGTAACGCCGACGCAACGCCGGCC
>CAZZHF010000138.1:0-7594 GCA_964653545.1 uncultured Gammaproteobacteria bacterium
TGGTCGGCGCGAGTGTAACGAGGCGCTGGTCGAGGCCGGGCCACGTCTGGCCGGTGCCTTCATCGCGGCGGGCTTGGTTGACGAGATCATCGTCTACATTGCCCCGCACTTGCTGGGTAACGGCGCACGGCCGGTGTTTGAACTGCCCGGTGTCAGCCGCATGGATGAGCGGTTCGAACTTGAACTGCTGGACGTGCAAGCGTTCGGCCCTGATCTGCGCCTGCGCCTGCGCCCACTGGCCGGGCGCTGACCGCTACCTGGGGTAAAGCCTATGTTCACCGGCATTGTTACCGCGGTCGGGCGAATCGCCGCCATTGAACGTCGCGACGGCGACGCACGCCTGCGCATTGCCAGCGGCGACATGTTTCTGGCGGATGGCGAGCTGGGTGAAAGCATTTCGGTTGGCGGCGTCTGCCTGACCGCCGTGGCTTTCACCACCGGCGGTTTTGTCGCCGATGTCTCGGCCGAGACCTTGGCCTGCACCTGCGCCGAGCACTGGGCAGTCGGCCATCAGGTTAATCTGGAGCGGGCACTCAAGCTGGTCGATCGTCTCGGCGGGCATCTGGTCAGCGGCCACGTCGATGGTGTCGGCGAGGTGGTGTCGCGCCGCGCCGATGGTCGCTCGCAGCGTTTTATGCTGCGGGCGCCGCCGCCGCTGGCGCGCTACATCGCGGCCAAGGGGTCAATCACCATCGATGGCGTCAGCCTGACCGTCAATACCGTCAATACCGTCAGTGGCGCCGAGTTTGGTGTCAATATCGTGCCTCACACGCTGGAGCACACCACCCTCGGCGAACTTGTTCCTGGCGGCCGGGTAAACCTCGAAGTCGACCTGCTGGCACGCTATCTGGAGCGCCTGCTGGGACGCGCCGAGACCGGCGTCAATCTGCCCTTGCTGACCGAGCACGGATTCCTGGACCGATGAACACATTGCACCTGAACACCGCCGTGGAAATCATCGCCGACGTCAAGGCCGGACGGATGGTGATTCTGATGGATGACGCCGACCGCGAGAACGAGGGTGATCTGATCCTGGCGGCCGAGTGCGTGACACCGGAGGCCATCAACTTCATGGCGCGCTACGGGCGTGGTCTGATCTGCCTGACCCTGACCGAGGCGCGTTGCCGCCAGTTGAACCTACCGCTGATGGTGGTCGACAACAACGACAAGAACACCACCAATTTCACGGTGTCCATCGAAGCGGCCAGCGGCGTCACCACGGGTATTTCGGCGGCCGATCGGTCAGTTACCGTGCAGGCGGCGGTGCGCCCTGAAGCGGTGCCGGGCGATATCGTCATGCCGGGCCATATCTTTCCGCTGCGCGCCCAGCCGGGCGGCGTGCTGTCGCGCGCCGGTCACACCGAGGCCGGCTGTGACCTGGCGCGCCTCGCCGGTTTTGAGCCGGCGGCGGTGATTGTCGAGATCCTGAACGAAGACGGCACTATGGCGCGCTACCCGGAACTGGTTGAGTTCGCTAAGGCCCATGATCTGAAAATTGGCACCATTGCCGACCTCATCCGTTATCGGGTGGAACAAGAGCGCTCAGTGGAGTGGGTAGCGGAGAGTCGCTTCGAGAGCGAATTCGGCAGCTTCCGACTGGTAGCGTTTCACGAAACCAACCATGGCGAGGTGCATCTGGCATTGGCGATGGGCGATATCCGGTCCGATCAAGCAACGCTGGTGCGGGTGCAACAGGCCAGCGTGCTGCGCGATATTCTGGGCGCGCACGCCGGGCAGCACTGGAGTGTGCGTCGAGCGCTGGCGGCTATCGCCAACAGTGGCTGCGGCGTACTGGTGCTACTGAGCCCGAGCGACCTGCCACAGACCCTGCTGCGCGAGGTGCAATCGTACAAAATGCGCCATCTGGGACTGTCGCTGCCGGGCTTGGAACCGAATCCGGAATTGCGCATGTACGGCGTCGGAGCCCAGATCCTCGCGCAATTAGGAGTGGGTCGTATGCGGATCATGGACAAGCCGCGTAAACTGCATGGCCTTGCCGGTTTCGGCCTGGAGTTGGTTGAATTTGTGCCGCCCGATGCGGCGCTTCACGGATAAGTCAAAGCCATGAGTTCGTCTTACACACGTTTGTCGGGGGACTTGTCGGCGCGTGCCGGCAGCCGGTACGGCATTGTCGTTGGGCGTTTCAACGACTTCATCAGCGAGCGTCTGTTGGCCGCCGCCGTTGACACCTTGCGCCGGCATGGCGTGGCCGACACAGACATCACCGTGGCCTGGGTGCCGGGCGCGTTCGAATTGCCGCTGGCGGCCAAGCGTCTGGCCGAGTCTGGACGTGTCGACGCGTTGATCGCACTCGGTTGCGTGATCCGTGGCGCCACGCCGCATTTCGACTTCGTGGCTGGCGAGTGCGCCAAGGGCGTGTCCGCGGTGGCGCTTGGCAGTGGTCTGCCGGTGGCGTTTGGGGTGCTGACTGTGGACAGCATCGAACAGGCCATCGAGCGGGCGGGCACCAAGGCCGGCAACAAGGGCGCTGATGCGGCCCTGTCGGCCCTGGAGATGGTGAACCTGCTGGCTGCGATCGGCTGACGGAGCATATGCACAGATGTCCCGAGCCCGTTCCAAGGCGCGCCGCGGCGCGCTGCAGGCGCTGTATCAGTGGCAGTTGTCGGGTGACGACAGTTTGTCCAGTATCGAAGCGCAGCTACTCGCCGAGCGGGAACTGGGTGATATCGACGCCGAGTATTTCCACGAATTGCTGACGGGGATCGACCGTCGTCGGGAGGAGTTCGACACCCGTCTGGCGCCCATGCTTGATCGACCGCTGGAGCAGCTGGACCCGGTTGAGCGGGCCATCCTCTGGCTGGGGTTGTACGAGCTTGATGCGCGCTGGGACATTCCGTTTCGGGTGGTCATCAGCGAGGCACTTGAGCTGGCCAGGCAGTTCGGCGGCGATCAGGCGCACCGCTACGTGAACGCGGTGCTGGACCGCTTGGCGCGGGAACTGCGCGTCGCAGAACGCGCGCTTTAGCTGCGGCCTCTGCAACCCGCTTCCCGGCTCGGGGCCGCCATGCCTGGTGAATTTGAGCTCATTGCCCGACATTTCTCCGGGCTGACGCCGGTCAGGCCCGATGTCGCGGCTTCGGTGGGCGATGACGCTGCATTACTCACCCCGCCTGACGGCCAGGAGCTGGTTGCCACGGTCGATAGCCTGGTCGAAGGCGTCCATTTTTTTGCCGACTGCCCGCCCGCGGCACTGGGCCACAAGGCCCTGGCAGTGAATTTGTCCGATCTGGCGGCGATGGGCGCGCGGCCCGCCTGGGTTCTGCTCGCGCTTACCCTGCCGGACATGGACGATGTTTGGTTGACTGGCTTCAGCGAGGGGTTTGGTGCCCTGGCGCGTACGTGTGGCGTCAGTCTGGTGGGTGGTGATACCTGCCGCGGGCCGCTGGCGGTGACGGTAACAGCGCTTGGATTTGTGCCGCGGGGTCAGGCGCTGCGCCGCGGTGGCGCTCAGGTAGCCGACGCCATTTATGTGAGCGGCGAAGTCGGTGCCGCCGGCCTTGCCGTACGGGCCCGGCGCGGGTCGCTTGAACTGCCGCCACTATTGGCGACACACGCCGCGCAGCGGCTCGACTATCCGCAGCCGCGGGTGGCTCTGGGCCTGGCGCTGCGCGGCCTGGCCAGCGCCGCCATTGATATCTCGGACGGCCTGCTGGCCGACCTTGGACACCTGTGCCTGGCCAGTGGCGTCGGTGCACAGCTGGATGCTGCCCGCCTGCCGCTGCCGGCCGGGGCGCTTCAGCTGAATTCCTGCGAGGCACTGATCAGTGCCGGGGACGATTACGAGCTGTGTTTTACGGTACCGCCAGATCACGAGTTGGCGTTAGCCGCGATGGCCAAAACGGTTGGCTGTTCGCTGACCCGCGTCGGGCGCATTGAGGCAACCCCGGGCGTGCGCCTGCTTGGCACGGACGGCGTGGCGCGGCTGCCGGTTTTGGCGGGGCATGACCACTTCCGCTAACGGGCCGCGGCGGCCGCCGGCCACCGTGCTGCGCGATCCGGCCTGCATGGTTGCGCTCGGGTTCGGGGCCGGACTTGCGCCACGCGCGCCAGGCACCTGCGGGGCCTTGCTCGGCTTGCCATTGGCGGCGGCGCTGACCTTGTTGTCGGTGCCGCTGGCCGCCGGTGTGCTGGCATTGCTAAGCGGGCTGGGTGTCTGGTGTTGCGGGGTCGCCGGGCGGCGGCTGGGCGTGTCGGACCACCCGGCCATCGTCTGGGACGAGGTGGTCGGTATGGCATTGACCCTGCTGGCGGTGCCGCTGTCCTTGCCGCACTACGCGCTCGGGTTCGCGCTGTTTCGTGCGTTTGACATTCTTAAGCCGTGGCCGGTTGGCGCGCTTGACCGGCAGGTTGGCGGCGGACTTGGCGTGATGCTGGATGACCTTGCCGCCGCGCTGCTGGCCGGGGTGACATTGCAGCTGGCGCAACTGGCGGGGGTGCTGCCGCCGTAAGCGCGCCTTGATGGGCGGATTCAGTCGGTAATCGACTCACGCTCTTGCGCCGGACTCTGGCCACGCTTCTCCAGCCGGTAGGCGAGTTGGCGGCGGCTGATGCCAAGTCGCCGCGCGGCCTTGGCAAGGTTGCCATCGGCTTGCTCGATGGCAATATCCATCAAGGTTTGCTCCACCGCGTCCAGCCCCAGTCCCGATGCGGCATCGGCTTCCAGCAGCGGTGCAAGTCGATCTCGCAGCGTGCTATCGGCATCCTCGGGTGTTTCTCCGCGCCCGGCCAGGTGACCGCTGGCGTCGATGCCAAAAGTCACCGGCGATGCCGCTTGCGGGGAGGTGAACAGATGCGGGACGCCGATCGGTTCGTTATCGTCCGCCAGCAGCACGCCGCGCTCGATCATGTTTTCAAGCTCCCGAATATTGCCCGGGAAGGCGAAATTCAGCAGGGCTTCCACCGCCTGAGGCGCAAAACCGCTGACCGCCTTGCCATGTCGACGGCTGAAGCGATGTACGAAATGGCGCATCAACAGCGGAATGTCGTCGCGTCGCTCGCGCAGTGGCGGGATACGTACCGGGAAGGTGGTGAGGCGGAAGTACAGATCCTCGCGAAAGCTGCCTTTTGCGACGGCGACTTTCAGATCGATATTGGTGGCGGCCAGCAAGCGGACGTTGACCTGGCGCGTATGGCTGTCGCCGACACGCTCGATCTCGCCCTCCTGCAAGGCACGCAACAGCTTGGCCTGAGCGCCCAGGGTCAGGCTACCGATCTCGTCCAGAAACAGGGTGCCTTCGTTGGCGCGTTCAAAACGGCCGGGGCGGGACTCGCTGGCGCCGGTGTAGGCGCCCTTGACCACGCCGAACAGCTCGGCTTCGATCAGCGTTTCCGGAAGGGCGGCGCAATTGACCGCCACGAATGGCTGCGCGGCGCGCGGCCCCATGCGATGCAGCATGCGAGCAAACACCTCTTTGCCGACGCCGGTTTCGCCCAGGAACAGCACCGTGACATCCGTGGGTGCGGCCTTGCCCAGCAGGTGCAGGGCGGCGCCAAAGCCGGCTGATATTCCAACTACATCCACGTTTGGCCCAGGCACTGCCGATTGCGCGCCCGGGTCGTCGGCCGGGTCGTCGAAACGATTGACGAAGTCCTGGGGCCGAAAGTAGCCCGGCTTCTCGCGGCGCAGATTCCAGTCCTCGATGGGCCTGCCGACCAGACGGCAGTGGGCATGGCCCATGGCTCGGCACTCGACCTCGTCGACAATAATGGGTCGGCCCGCGAAAGCGCTGCTATAGCCGCTGCCATAGCCGACTGCCGTCCAGCACACAGGTTCCGCGCTCACGCCGATGGTTTGCAGGTGGGTGTCCGCTTCCACCGAGTCGCGCAACAGGAACTCGCCATAGAAAGCATTGGTGGTTTCCTCAACGCGTAGTTCAAGCACTTGCAGCCAGCCAAGGCCGCTCAGAGCGTAAACCTGGGGGCCGACCGCGAAGACATTAATAAAGGCGCCTTTAGGCTGTACCCGGCGTGCCAGTTCGGCGTCGCGTGTGCCCTCGGCATAGCCAACCCGTTTCAGCGCGGTCCGCGCCAGGGTAAAGCCGACGGCCTCGATGAACTCCCGCCGCAGGCTGCCAAATGCGGTGCCGCGCATCAGGATCGAGCGCTGGTCGTCCAGCCAGATGCGGCCCTCGGACGGCGCAAACCGCAAGCGACCGACCAGATCCTTGACGTCCGGAAACGCATTGGTATCGCCTTCCCATTGGTAGGTAAGGTTGGCGGCTGCTGCTGTCACGCGACGCTTGGGATTTTTGGTCATGGCGTTTACAAATTGGTAAGGAGTCGGTTCAGAGTCTAGGTCGACATGACATTTTCGTCCATAAAGCGTGGCGATTTCGTACGGCTAATTGCCGGGTTAATAGCGGTGACGGTGAGGAGAGTGAGCGTTAGAAGCAAAAACGGTGATATGGCACGGCCGATGCAAGGGCTAACGGGCCTGAGTACCAAAGGGCTGTCGACGGATTCGGCAGCGCGCCGGGTCCGGCCAAACATGTCTCGGCGGGCATGTTTGGTCGACCCGCGCAGCCAGCCAGGGATGGCGTGGCTGCCTGTGTTTACTCGTCGGTGAACTGATCAGTCGTGCGACGTCTCGGCTTCCCCCTTGCTTGAGGGGTCGGGCGAAATCAGTTCTGCCAATTCGGCATAACCGGGCCGAAGGCTCGCCTTCGGCCCGGTTTTTTTCCGCCGCTCGCCCAGGCCGCCTGGGTTGTTTTCGGGTCGCGCCCTGCGACCGCGGAAACACGGTTTTTGGTCGGATTTGGTTATGCCTCGACAATCGGGGCCGCGACCTAAGGTTCCTGCCCGCGCTAAGGAGGGCAACAAAGTCGCCATGGAGGGCGACTGGCAGGGTTCGCTGATACATGATGACTAAATCGTGTTCAGGCGCGGCTGCCGTATCGACCAGGCAGCATCCAGGGTTCGTGGAATCTGTGCAGGCTGCTAGGCCGCGCCGGCTGCGCTGTGGAATAATGCTCGCGGTATTAAGCACATCAGGCGGGCAGGCATTGCATGGAAGATAACAAGCAAAAAGCGTTGGCCGCTGCGCTTGGGCAGATCGAGCGTCAGTTCGGTAAGGGCGCGGTCATGCGTCTGGGGGACACGGGGGCCGTACGTGATGTGGAAGCGGTCTCCACCGGGTCGCTGAATCTGGACATCGCCTTGGGCGTTGGGGGCTTCCCGCGCGGGCGCATCATTGAAATTTACGGTCCCGAGTCGTCGGGCAAGACCACCATCGCCTTGCAAGCGATTGCGCAGATGCAGCGTCTTGGCGGAACGGCGGCGTTTGTCGATGCCGAGCACGCCCTGGATCCAGCCTATGCCGAAAAGCTCGGGATCAACGTCAGCGATTTGCTGATCTCGCAGCCGGATACCGGCGAGCAGGCGCTCGAGATCGTCGACATGCTGGTGCGGTCGTCCGCGGTCGATGTGGTGGTGGTGGACTCTGTGGCGGCGTTGACTCCGCGTGCGGAAATCGAAGGCGAAATGGGTGATTCCCACGTCGGGCTGCAGGCGCGCCTGATGTCGCAGGCCCTGCGCAAACTCACGGCGAGCATCAGCCGTTCCAACACCAGGGTCA
>CAZZHF010000139.1:0-7544 GCA_964653545.1 uncultured Gammaproteobacteria bacterium
TGGAAATTCTCCGGCGGCGCGCTGTAGCGCCGCGCTACGACAACGAGGTCGTACCTGCCCACGGGCGGGTGCGGCCTTTTTTTATGCCCGTTTGCGGGTGATGTGCTCAGCTCGGAGTTGCTGCTACGTGAACATCAAGCACGCTTTTTCCCTGGCCGGCGGTGCGCTGCTGGCTTCCGTTGCCGCCTCTGGCGCGCACGGGGAGACGGTCGATAACGCCCTGCAGTCGCTGGCCGATGCCATCGTCAACGGCCAGGTCAACCTTGGGGTCCGCTACCGCTACGAGCACGCGTCCCAGGAGCGACCGGGCAGCATCCTGCACGACGCCAATGCACATACGGTGCGCACGAACCTGGGCTGGCGCACCGGTTTGTTCCATGGCTTCTCTGCTTATGCCGAGGCCGAGAACGTGTCCGTGATCGGCGGCGAGGACTACAACAATACCTACAACGGGAAGGGCGAATACCCGGTGGTGGCCGATCCGGATGGCACCGAGGTGAACCAGGCCTACCTGGCGTGGCAGGGCGTGGCCGGCAACCTGGCGCGTTACGGGCGCCAGGCAATCAACTTCGACAACCAGCGGTTTGTAGGCGATGTCGGCTGGCGGCAGAACCAGCAGACCCTGGATGGCTTCACGTACCAGAACACCATGCTGGCGGGTGTCACCGCCAGCTACGCCTACATCTACAACGTGAACCGGATTTTTGGCGAGGACACGCCGAACAGCGCTTTCGCCAATACCGGCGATTTCCGGCTGGGCGGCCATCTGGTCAACGTGCAGTGGAAGCCGAATGCCGCCACGACGCTGACCGGTTATGCCTACCTGCTTGATTTCGACCGTTTCGACGCCGAATCGACAGCCACTTACGGGCTGCGGGCAGCGGGCGAATGGCCGTTGCCGAAGGTCGGCGTGCCGGACGGCGCGTTTCTGTACGCCGCCGAGTACGCGTACCAGGGCGATTACGCCGACAACCCCGGAAATTTTGGCTTGAGCTATGGTTCGGCGGAAGCCGGCTTGCGCCTGTTTGGCGTCAGCGCCAAAGCCGGTTACGAGCTGCTCGAAGGGGGCGAAATGGGCGGCACACGCGCCTTGCAGACGCCGCTGGCAACGCTGCATGCCTTCAACGGCTGGGCGGATCAGTTCCTGCGCACGCCGGCGGCAGGCCTCCAGGACCGCTACGTGACGGTCAGCGGGGTGGTGCCGAACTGCGGCATCAACTGGCTGCTTCGCTACGACGACTATCGCGCCGATGCTGGCCATAACGACTACGGCAGCGAGTGGGGCGTGCAGCTGAGCAAAACCTTTGCCCAGAAATACACGCTTGGCATCAAGTATGCGGACTACGACACCGACGCCCCGGCCTTCATGGCCGGCCGGCCCGACACCACCGACGCCGCCAGAAGCTGGTTGTGGATGCAGATGAAGGTCTGATTCGGGATCACGCGTATAGCTGACTGCTTTGGAACGCCGGCCTTCGTTGCGAGGCCGGGATCGTTAAACGAGTTTGTCGCCGTCGCCACAGGACGGCGTATTTTCAGGAGCAAGGATATGGATTGGCAGGATTTTCGCCGCTCGGGCCACTGGCCGACGCTGCTGGCGGCTTTCTTGTATTTCGACTTCAGTTTCATGGTGTGGGTGGTCCTGGGCCCGCTGTCGCTGTACATGGCGCAGGACATCGCGCTCGACGTGTCGCAGAAGTTCACCATCGTCGCCATTCCCATACTGTTCGGCGCGCTGCTGCGGGTGCCGCTGGGCATGCTGGCGGATCACATCGGACCCAAACGCACCGGCGTCATGGCGCAGCTGCTGGTGATGGCGGCGCTGGCCTACGCGTGGCTGGTCGGCTTCGAATCCATCCTGGCGGTCGAGGTGTTCGGCGTTATGCTCGGCTTGGCTGGAGCCAGCTTTGCGGTGGCGCTGCCGCAGGCCTCGCGCTGGTATCCGCCCAGGTATCAGGGCATCGTGCTGGGCATCGCCGGGGCCGGCAACATGGGCGTGGTGCTCGATTCGCTGCTGGTGCCGTGGGCCGCCGAGGCCTGGGGCTGGCGCGCCGTGTTTGGCATCCTGCTGATCCCGATGGCGATCGTGTTCGTGCTGTACATACTCATGGCCAAGGACGCACCGGAGCAGCGCACGCCCGTGTCGCTGCGCAACTATGGTGCGGTGCTGGGCGATCGGGATACCTGGTGGTTCATGTTTTTCTACTCGATCACGTTTGGCGGGTTTGTGGGTCTGGGCAATGCACTTCCCCTGTACTTCACCACCTGGTATCACGTGTCCGGCGTGGCGGCGGGCCTGATGGTGGCGCTGGTGGTGTTCGCCGGGTCCATGTTCCGGCCGGTCGGCGGCTGGCTGGCGGATCGGGTCGGCGGCATACGCTCCTTGCAGGTGCTGTTCTGTGTGGTGGCGGTCAGCTACGTGGTAGTCGGCTTGTTGCCGGAGGGGCGGGCGCCGCTGGCCGGGGCCGTGGCCGATGCCAAGGTCGCCGGTTGGAGCATCGGCGAACTGCCGTCGATTGCCTGGGTGGCGGTGGCGGCGTTTTTTGTCGGCGCCATGGCGCTGGGCATGGGCAACGGGTCGGTGTTCCAGCTGGTACCGCTGCGCTTTCGGCGCGAGATCGGTGTGGTCACCGGGCTGGTTGGGGCGGCCGGTGGGGTAGGCGGGTTTTTCCTGGCCAAAACATTGGGCTGGTCCAAGGTGGCGACCGGCGATTTCGGGATGGGATTTTTCCTGTTCGCGGGCCTGGCTCTGGTCGGACTGATCGGGCTGGCCGCGGTCAAGACGCGCTGGCGTACCACCTGGGGCGCGATGGCCGAGGCACGTGTTTGAGCCACCGTCAGAGCCATTCGCGTGACTAGCGAGCGGCTGGAGGTCGGCGTCGGCCTGGTCAGCCAGACCGGTCGTCGGCCCCAGAACGAGGACTTCGTGGCCGCGGATCGTCCGGTCGGCAGTCGCGGCGGTTACGAGTTTGCGGCGGCGATTGCCGATGGCGTTGGCGGCGGTCCGGGTGGTCGCTTGGCGGCGGAGACCGCCGTTCGGGGGTTTCTGGACGGCTACTTCGGGCTGCCGGCGACGCTGGGCGCCGAACGCGCCGCTGGCCGCGCACTCCAGGCCATCAACCGCTGGTTGCACGGTCTGGCCCAACAAAACGCCGACCTGCGTGGCATGGCGACCACCTTCAGCGCGCTGCTGCTGCGCGGGCGCGAGGGGTATGTGCTGCACGTTGGCGACAGCCGCGTGTACCGGTTACGGGATGCCAGCCTGCACCGGGTGACCACCGACCACGCGCACGATCACCCGGACCTGCAACATGTGCTGCTGCGGGCCGTGGCGCTGGAAGACAACGTGCGCGCCGACGCCAGCCGACACGAGCTGCGCGTGCATGACCGCTACCTGCTGTGTACGGATGGGGTGCACGGCACGCTGCCGGACCGGCGCATCGAGGCCCTGCTGGCGGCCCGCGGGGACCCACAGGCGAGCGCCGCCGAAATCGTCGCGGCGGCGCTAGAGGCCGGCAGTCGCGACAACGTAACGGCCCTGGTACTGGATGTGCTGGCGTTGCCGCCGCTTGATCAGACTGGCCTTGAAGCCGCCCTGGCGGCGCTGCCCCTGCTGGCCTTGCCCAAAGTCGGCGACGAAGTGGACGGCTTTCGACTGCTGGAGCAGATTTCCGATGGCCGCTACAGCCGCCTGTTTCGGGCTCAGGATCTGCGCGAACCGCGCGAGGTGGCGCTGAAGTTTCCGCACCCGCGCCTGGAGGGCGAGGATATCTACCGGCGGGCTTTCCTGCGCGAGGCGGCCGTGGCGGCGCAGGTGCGCAGCGCCCATGTGGCGGAAGTGATCGAACTGGCGCCGGATCGCCAGACGCGCCTGTATTCGGCAATGCCGTTCTATGTTGGCGAGACCCTGGAGCAGCGCCTAAAGCGTAGCCCGCTTGGCCTGGCGGAGGGCGTCGCCGTCGCCAGCCAGCTCGGCCGGGCGGTCGATGCCCTGCACCGGCGGCGCATCGTGCACCGCGACATCAAGCCCGACAACGTACTGCTGCTGCCCGGTGGCGGCCTGAAGCTGCTTGACCTTGGCGTGGCACGTCTGCCCGGAGTGCAGGGCGCACCCGACGAAGATATTCCGGGCACGCCAAGCTACCTGGCGCCAGAGCAGTACGAGGGCAACGCTGGCGACGAGTGCACCGACGTGTATGCACTTGGCGTCACCCTGTACCGCATGTTCACCGGCCACTACCCGTACGGCGAGACCGAAGCCTTCGCCCGGCCGCGCTTTACCCGCCGTCAGCCCCTGGCGCACTACCGGCCGGAGCTGCCGGCGTGGCTCGACGCGGTACTGGCGCGCGCTACGGCGGTGCAGGCCGCGGAGCGGTATGCGCACGTGGCGGACCTGGTGGCCGATCTGGAACACGGCCTCTCCGGCGGTGGCGGTACCGCGCCGCAGCGCCGCCAGCCGTTGTACCAGCGCAATCCGCTACGGTTCTGGCAGGGACTATCCCTGGCCTTGCTGATCGCCCTGTTGGTTCTGCTGGCGCGCGGCTGACCGGTTCTTGCATGCGGCGGGCGAGGAAAGCGACAAGGCGCGACTGTGCCAACGCCAAGGCTCCTCGTGTCCCGCCAGAGCGCCCAGCGGCACAGACCGGCAGCCGTATCTGCAAGCCACCCCTGGCAAGACCATCACCTTGGTCGCCCGCGACTAGCTCCGCTCCGGCAAACCCTGCGACTCAACATTGCAACAGTCTGTTCGAGGCCGATATCGAGCCCTGAGCCGCCCGCTTGATGGCCCATGTGCCGAGTTGTCGTTGACTTGCCGATGCTGCCCAGCAAAACAGTAGTAGATTTCGGCGCAATGGATCGCGTTGATTAACCGCGACGGGGCCGGAGCAAGCCGCACCCCACTGATTGGGAGGCGCTTATAACTTGTTGGCCCATCGTTTTCTCACCAGACAAAGGGTTTGGCTGGAACGCTGTGGATATACGCAAAAGTTCCCGAATGCCGTCTGGGTCAGCTTGTTTCTTGTCTGATAGCCCAACTGCGAGGGCGGATGTAGGTACTCTTCAACGATAGATTTTGGCGGTGGGCCGACCCGACCTGGCAGACATGAAGCCGATGAAGCTTCGGCGGGTTATGCGGAAATGTTCCGTTTTTAAACGCGGAAGATTTCCGGATACTCAACGTTAGATCGTGGCGAGAGAGGGAACAAACATGCCGAGATGGTCAAAGATTGCTCTGTTAGTAGCGCTTGGCTTCGTCTGCAAAATCGCCATTGTAGAGGCAACCAAGATTTCCAGCGTGTACTACGTCGATAAATGTATTGAGTCTCATCCAAATGCCACTCAAGAACAGAAAACCGAATGTTACAGCGCTGCTCGCAAAGAACCTGTGTACCAATTATTAAACGCCCTGAATTTTCAGCCGGAGTTTTTTAAAAATACAAGAGGCCGGTGCGACGAAAAAACGATTAATGATTCCAAAGACTACTTCGAGTGTGGTTGGTGGAACAAAATCACGATATAACTAGCGCTTGGAGGCGGACACGGTGATGCGGCGCACTGCTTCCTGTTGTGTTTATGCCCCGCGCCGTGCAAGCTATCGTTAGGCCGCGGACTAATGATTACGACACGCAAGCTCGCCGCTCGCTGGCTGTTTTTTGCAGTTGGCCCCTGGCTGCTCATGATTGCTGGCGTTTTGGCATGGTGGGCAGCTACTATTTCTTGGCACCGCTATTTAGCCCTTTTAGTGCATACACATTCTCGAGTGGGCGATGGACAGTATTTGCACAGGAAAACTTGGGTTGGCCAATAAACTTCATATATAGCGCTGTATTAGCTTCCGTAGGAACATGGCTCGGCCGACGATCCGCGTTCGGGAAATCCGTGTTGCTATTCGCGGCCATCGTTGTGATCACTTCATTAACGCTGCACGGTCTTATGGCAGCACTTGGCTACGACTACTGGTATGACAGTCCATAAATGAGCACAGATTCGTTCCGCTGGGACCGCGCTGAAGCGCGGCCCCTTGCCTCTACGTTAGGAGCCGAGGGCAGGCTGATGGCAGTTAAGGTAGAATTTCTAGAGCGCATCAGGCATCTGACCATTGATGAGCTGCGCGTTCTCACCAAAGTCGCGAAGAATCGAAAATTAGAAGCCGTTAATGAAGAACTCCAAAAACGCAAAGAAGCCGCTTCATTAGAGTCAATAGAAAAAGCTGATCGTTTGGCTGATAAAATGCGCGCCCAAGATAGAACGACAGCTATCCATATTGCTATATTTTCAGCGCTCAGCGCAATATTTGTGGGGCTCATAACATGGCTCCTGAACCGTTAACTCCTAACCCGGCGCTCAACTCGGACGCTCCCTTGGAGCGCCGGTTAGCTCTGCGTTGGGCATCACAATGAAGATCGGTCGTTACACGGCTATCGAGTACGCAATTGCATTCGCATTTTTTTTGCTTCTCGCGTCCTTCCCGCTTCGCTATTTCTACGGGGCTGAAATCAGGGAGTGGGAGCAGTCACTTGGGCTGGCCAGCTACTTTGTAATAGTCCCGCTCTTCTTGAACGTGATTTGGGGGCGCTGGAGCGACAGTTCAAGAGCTGCGAAGGGACGCGGGCAACCCGTCGTCAGGCCTTGGGTCTGGGCCGTGGCAGTTGAAGGCATTGGCGTTGCTGGTCTTGGTATTGTCCTGTCATGACAATGCTGCCCAACACGGCTCTCCTGGGACCGTGGCCCGGATTACGCGTAGCGGAATCCGGGACGAGTGGGCCACGGCCTCCCCGTATTCCGCTTCGCTTCATCCGGGCCACCACTTTCCAGTCCCGCACCTTACGCGGCCCTGTCCAAGCCGCCCACGCTCGGTTATCGTCCGGAGTGGTGGCGCTCCTGCCACGGCTCGGAGGAGATACGAGGATGGGACGGTTCGATGGCAAGTCGGTGATCGTCACCGGCGGCGGTTCGGGGATTGGCGCGGCGACGGCGCGGGCGTTTGCCGCCCAGGGCGCGGCGGTGATGATCGGTGACATCAACGCCAAGGCGGGTGAGGCGGTGGCCGCCGATATTCGGGCAAAGGGGCACAAGGCCGCTTTCGTCGCCACCGATACCACCCGCAAAGCGAGCGTGGAGGCACTGGTTGCCGCCGCCGTGGCGGCGAATGGCAAGTTGGATGTGGTGTTCGCCAACGCCGGGGTGTTCGATGGCTTTTTGCCGTTTACGGACATCGACGAGGCCTTGTTCGACCGCGTTATCGGCGTCAACGTGAAGGGGTATTTCTTCACCTGCCAGGCGGCCTTTGAAGCACTGAAGAAAACCGGCGGCAACATCGTGATGACGGCGTCCGTGGCCGGGCTGGCGTCCGGCGGCGGCGGGGCGGCGTACACGGCATCCAAGTACGCGACCATCGGGCTGATTAACCAGATTGGTGTGGAGGCCGCGACGCATGGCATACGCGTGAATGGCGTGGCGCCGGGCGGAGTGAAAACGGGCATGACCGAGCACCTGATCGACGACCCGGCGCTGGCCGGTTTCATCAGCCAGTCGACGCCGCT
>CAZZHF010000140.1:0-7474 GCA_964653545.1 uncultured Gammaproteobacteria bacterium
AACCTTGCCTGTGCGCCTTGCGACGCCATCGGCGGTATGTTTTCTGTGGCACTTTCCGTAGGCTCGCGCCTCCCAGGCGTTACCTGGCACCCCGTCCTGTGGAGCCCGGACTTTCCTCGCCCCTCAGGGCGCGATTGCCTGTCCGACTCCCCGCGTCCGCTAGTGTGGGGTCGGCTGCGGTCGCCTGCAAGCCGAGGGCGCGCCGGTAAACGCGGTTACGCGCGGCGCCGCTGACCGCCACCGCCGCCGTGACGGCTTGTTTGAGCGGCAGCACCGGCAGCAAACGCCCGAGCAGAAGGTCGATCTCGTCAGCCCCGGCGGCGGGCGCGGTTGCGCCCTGCAGCAGCAGCACAAACTCGCCCCGCTCGCGCCCTGGCTCGGCGCCAAGCCAGTCCCGGATGGCAGCCACCGAACCGGTGAATACTGCCTCGTGCAGTTTGGTCAATTCCTTGGCAAGCGCGGCCGGGCGCTCACCGAACAGCGTCTGAACATCATCCAGCAGCGCCGGCAGGCGGTGCGGCGCCTCGTAGAAAATCAGCGTGCGGGGTTCGTCGAGCAATCCGGTCAGAGCGGCCCGCCGCGCCGGGCCCTTGGCCGGCAGAAAGCCCTCGAACGCGAAGCGGTCGGACGGCAGCCCGCTGGCCGACAAGGCTGCCACGGCAGCGCAGGGTCCAGGTAACGGAAGCACCATGATGCCCGCGGCATGAGCCGCCGCCACCAGACGCTGACCCGGATCACTGATCGCTGGCGTGCCGGCATCGCTGATCAGCGCCACCAGCTGGCCCTGGGCGAGATGCCCGATCAGGCGCGCGGTCTGCGCTGCCTCGTTGTGAGAGTGCAGCGCCACCAGTGGCTTGCGGATGCCATAGTGGTCCAGCAACGGGCGGCTGTGGCGGGTGTCCTCGGCGGCGATCAGATCGGCTGCCGCGAGTACTTTGAGCGCCCTTGGGCTGATGTCGGCGAGATTTCCGAGCGGTGTTGCCACCACGTACAATCGTCCACCGCTTGCAGTTGTTTCCATTACCTGTGCCCGGAGCCGGTCGGACCGTTTGTTGAACATTGTCCTGCGCGTTGTGGCAGCCGTTGTGCTGATTGCTGTCGCGGCCGGCTGCGCAAGCTCGCCGCCGGCCGCGAAGCCAGTCGCTGCGGTGGTGGTGAGCCCGGAACAGATCGCCCACGACGCCGAACGGGTAGGTGATTACGGTGCCGCCGCACGTGCCTGGCAGGAGCTGGCGGGCGCCAGCCAGTCGCCGGGTCGGGAAGCATATCAATTGCGCGCCGCCGCCGCCTGGCTGGCGGCTGGCGACGCCACCAGCAGTCAAGCCCTGCTCGGGCAGGTCGATGTAGCGCCACATGGCGACGCACTAATTGGCCAGAAACAGATCCTGCTGGCCCGTCTGGCGCTCGGTCGCGGCGATGAACCTGCGGCCGCGGCGGCCCTGGCGCCGACCATCTACCTCACCCTATCGGCCGAGCTGGCGACCGAGCGCGATGCACTGCTGCGCGAGCTTCCCGCCGGGGTCCTCGGGAAGCCGTCGCTGATGCCACTGACGGCGGGAAATTTCCTGGCCGTACTGCTGCCTTATGGCGGCAAGCTCGCACAGGTTGCGGACGCTGTTACCGCCGGTATCGTGGCGGCTCGCATGGAGGCCGATAGTGGTCCCGAGCTGCGGTTTTACGACACTGGCAATGACGCCGTGGCGGCGTATCACCAGGCGGTGGCAGAGGGCGCCGCAGCCTTGATCGGGCCGCTCGAGAAAGCCGATGTCGCCGCGCTGGCCACAGGCCCCCTGCCGCGACCGACCGTCGCTCTGAATAACCCGCAGACGCCGGTCGGGCAGGTCAACCTGTATCGCTTATCGCTGGACCCGGCCGATGAAGCCGCGGCCGGGGCGCGGGTATTCGCCGCCGCGGGTTAT
Organism: uncultured Gammaproteobacteria bacterium; assembly: GCA_964653545.1. GTDB lineage: Bacteria > Pseudomonadota > Gammaproteobacteria > Immundisolibacterales > Immundisolibacteraceae > Immundisolibacter. The sequence goes on from CAZZHF010000140.1 coordinate 1,920, forward strand.
CGGGAAGTGGCCCTGTTGTACGTCGATGACAGCTGGGGACGGCGCCAGCGCGATCTTTACCAGGCAGCCGTGGAGCAGCAGGGTGGACGGGTCACGCAAGCGGTGTCGTTCGATGCTGGCAGTACCGATTTCGCCGGCCGCTTGCGGGGCCTGCTTGGCGAACGGCTCGCCGCGCTGCAATCGTCAGCCTCGGGAGCGCTGTCCCCTGAACCGGGTCCTGGCCGGCAGGGCTTGATCGTGCTTGCCAGCGCCACCGACGCCCGGCAGATCGTGCCGCAACTCGGCTACATCGGCGCATTTGGCGTACCGGTGCTGACCAGCTCCCGGGTATGGAGCGGCAGCGCCAGTCAGGGAACCGATGCGGATCTTGAGGACGTGGTGTTTTGCGACAGCCCGTGGGCGTTGCTGCGCCAGACGGCAGGTGGCCGCCGCGAGCGCCTGACGGCGGCGCGGGTTGCCTGGCCGCAGTTCGACCGCGATCAGCCGCGCTTGATGGCGCTCGGCGCCGATGCCTACGCGGTCGCGAGTCAGCTGTTGAGCGGGCAGTCGGTCGACGCCTTGCCGGAGGGTCTGACCGGCGCACTGGGCCTGGAAGCCGACGGTGCTTTGCGCCGGCAGGTGCTGACCTGTGCACGTTTTCACGACGGCGTGCCGCAACTGCTCACGACCGGGGAGTGGCCTTGAGCAGCGATGCTCCGCACCTGATGCGCGGTCGGGCGGCCGAGGATCTGGCTGCCGCGCATCTGGCGGCGCACGGTTTGCGCATCGTGGCGCGAAATTTCAGGGTAGCCGGCGGCGAGATTGACCTGATCGCCCGGCATGGCGAGGAGCTGGTGTTCGTAGAGGTGCGCAGCCGCCGCAGCGCCGCCTACGGCAGCGCCGCCGAAACCGTTAACGCCGCCAAGCGCCGACGCATACGGCTGGCGGCGGAGCACTATCTGGCGGGCCTGCGCCAGCGGAGCCCGCCGCCGTGTCGTTTCGATATCGTCAGCGTCACAGGCGCGCTCGACGCGGCCCAGCTGGATTGGCTGTGCGGCGCATTCACCAACGACTGAGCCCGATGGACCCCATAACCCTTGTTGCCGACCAGTTCCGCGCCAGCGCGAAGATCAAGCGCGATTGCGCGGACGCGCTTGCGCCGGTCATCGCCCTGGCCGGCGCGCTGCTGGCTGAGCGCCTGCGCGCCGGCGGCAAGCTGCTGGTGTGTGGCAATGGCGGCTCGGCGGCCGATGCCCAGCATTTCAGCGGCGAGCTTCTGGGCCGTTTCGAGCGCCCGCGCGCCGGCTTGGCCGCCATCGCGCTGACCACCGACAGCTCGACCTTGACGGCGGTTGCCAATGACTATGCGTATGACGAGGTGTTTGCGCGTCAGGTGCGGGCACTGGCGCGCGCGGGTGATGTGCTGGTGGTCCTGTCGACCAGTGGCAACTCGCCGAGCATCCTGCGGGCGGTCGATGTGGCTCAGGCCGCAACGGTGCCGGTCGTGGCGCTGACCGGGCGCGACGGCGGCAAGCTGGCGGGCATTCTGGGCGCCCAGGATCTGGAGATTCGTGTGCCGACCAGCTCCACTCCGCGGATCCAGGAGGTACACATCCTTGCCCTGCATTGCCTGTGCGAGCTGATCGATGAGGCGCTCGCGTCGTGAGCGAGGCGCCGCCGCGGTACGCCAGCAAGCTGGTCGCCGACAGCACTGAGCTGCGGCGGCGTCTGTCCGCCCTGCCAAGGCCGCTGGTATTCACCAATGGCTGTTTCGACATCCTGCACGTCGGGCATGTGGACTATCTTGACCGAGCAGCGGCGCTGGGTGCGAGCCTGGTGGTTGGCGTCAACAGCGATGCTTCGGTACGGCGGCTGGAGAAGGGGGCCGATCGTCCGGTCAACCCGCTGGCCGAGCGCATGGCGGTGCTGGCGGCGCTTGAATCGGTGAGCCTGGTGGTGGCCTTCGATGAAGACACGCCATTGAACCTGATCCAGCTGGTGCGTCCGGAGTATCTGGTCAAAGGCGGCGATTGGCCGCTGGAAGCCATTGTCGGGGCCGATTTTGTTTCCAGCTACGGGGGCGCTGTGCATTCCCTGTCGTTTCGGCACGCCCGTTCGACCAGCGATTTGCTGCGGCGCGTCCGCGGCCAGGGCTGAAGCAGAATCAGCCAGGCTTCCGGGGCGCGCGTGGCGAGCCGCAGTCCGTCAGCGCCAGTTATAGCCCAGCCCCAGGGCATATTCGTGATGGGTCACCTGTGCCGATCCTAGCACCGAGACGCCATGCAGCTGTTCCCGAAAGCCTCGGAAAAAAGAAACCGTTACTTCGCCGCCATTGCGGCGGCGCCAGGTCGCGCCAGCATGGACCGAGCGCTCTATGATGCCGGGGTTGAGCAGGGCAAAGCTGATCTGGTCGCTGCCGACGGGACTTTCGCTGTAGTTGAAACCGGCGCGCAGGGTCAGGCGCGGATCGAATGTATAGCGCAGACCCAGCCGGTAGATATCCTGGTTGTTCCAGCCAAAGCCGTAGCCACCCGGCTTGCCCAGCAACTGCCCGGGCGTTGGCGGGGTGCCGGCCAGCGGGCCCGGGTTGCCATAGTCGCGCGTGGCCGCGTAAAAGGTCCGTTGCCAGTCGAGGGCAATCGTGACCGCCGGGGTGGCGTGCCAGGCCAGGCCCAGGTTGATTTCACCCGGTTGATCGAAAGCGCCGTGATCGGGCAGCAGGTTGCGGTACTCGCGCATGCGGGTGCTCTTCAGCGGCGTGGTGGCGCCGACGCCAAGGTCCAGCCGGTCGTTCGCCTGCCATAGCCAACCGAAGCGTAAACCGATGGCCAGGCTCTTGCCCATGCCTTCGTTGGTCAGGCCCGCCGGTTCCCGGGCCGGCAAGCCGCCCGGCAGTGCGCACGCGGGATCGGCGGCGCCCTGAGGCGTGACACAGCCGAACAGGGCCAGGCCTTTGGTTTTGAAAGTTTGCAGTCCGAACACCAGGCCGACACCCAGCGCATGCTCATCATTGACCCGCATGGCAAAGCTTGGCACCGCCAGCATGCTGATCTGGCTAATGGATAACTCCTCGGTATGGGGAATGCCGGTCGGGCTGCCACCCCCCGCGGCAAGGTCGAGGAAGCTTGGTTGGAAGCGGTTACCAATGCCGCCGTTGCCGTAAAGGGCGAAGCCAATCGCCTTGTTGGCGCCAATGCCGTGACGCCAGGCAAGGCCCGGGGCGGGGAACCAGTGCAAGTCAGTCGGTACCTGCACCGAACCGATTTCAACCTTGGTCCACGGACTGTAAAGCGTCACCGCTGCCGTGATCTGGTCATCCACCACGGCCAGGCCAGCCACGTTGTTATGTACCGTGAGCGCGTCTTCGGGCAGAGCCGTGCCACCACCACCCATGGCCAGTGCCTTGGGGCTGTAGCCCGGCAGGTAAGCGCCGTTGGTGGCGCTGACGGTCAGGGCGTTACTGCCCAGCAGCAGACCGATCAGGGCGGCGGCAACCGATACCCGGTTGAATGCTGGCCACCGGGCTTGCGGGCGCGCGTCCTTGCGCGGTTGGATCTCCATGACAACTCCGTATGGCCAGGTTTGGGCGCCTGCAAGGGCGCCGTTCTTGTGGTTGATCGACAGGCATTGCCGTCCATACGCCGCACGGGGCGGAAGGTTGACGGCGACCGAATGGCAAGCGGGCTCTAAAAGTGGACCTTGAAGCGGCTGTGCTCGAAGCCGAATGGCACCGTTGGCTGGTGGTGCGATTCCACGGCCAGCGATACCTCCATCAAGGCCAGCGCCAGATTAAGCAAATGCCGCTCGCGCTCGGGCAAGTCCGGCCACGGTTGGGTCTTCAGGTAACTCTGAATGGCGTCCAGGCGCGGCAGGACCGCATCGTACAGCGCCTGCAATTCGCTGAATGGCCCCTTCAGGCGTTCGGAATGGCGTTCGCGTTCGGTCGACAGCGCGAACCGGTCGGCATAGATCTGCAGGTCGGCAAAGGCGTCTGGCAGGGGGTGTGGCATCACTCAGGCCTCCCCGTTTACCCAGCGCAGCACATTGCTGTACTGGTGGCGCACGGCGATTTCCATCATGGGACTGGTGGTCAGGTGCTTGAGCACACCGGACTTCAGTGCCTTGTGGGTGGTTTCCATGGTGCTCAGATCCTCATACAGCAGATCGCGCAGCAGCACCTTGGTGTGTTCCTGGGCGATGCGCTGGCCGACGTCGGCAGCGGCGAACTGATAGATGTCCATCGACCACTCGGTTTCGTCGACGCTCAGCGGCCAGAAGTTGTACGTGAAATACCAGCCTGGACCGACATCGACGAAGAAATTCGGGAAGAACACGTTGATATCGAAGTACCAGCGAGGGTCGTCGCTGGGGTTGGTGCCGGGCAGGCGCGGTGCCTGCTCATTGGCGGCGAAACTGGCGCCCAGCTGCCAGGCAGCGCCGCAGACCGGTGTGACATCCACGCGGCTGGCCATGCGGTTGCTGGCGGAGTGATGCGGTGGGTAGAAGCGGGCCGAGGCCAGCGTGTTGAACTCCTCACGCAGGTCGATCGGGATCGAGCAGCCCGGCAGCGAACGGGCGTGCACCATGCCCACGTGGTAGGTCTCGTGGAAGGCGTCGATGAAGGTTTTCCAGTTCACCGCCACCCGGGCGCTGTAGCGGGCCACGCGCTCCATCTGGTCGAACGGGTAGCCGTCGATCTGCTGGCCAAGACCGCCCAGGAATTCAGCCAGCGGCCACTGGGGCTGGGCGTTCCAGTTCACGAAAACGAACCCATTCCAGGTGTCACAGGTGACCGGCATCAGGGCCATGCGTGATTTGTCGATGTCGGGAAAATATTCGTCGGCCGGCAGCGCGCGCAGGCTGCCGTCCAGGTCGAAGGTCCAGCCGTGATAGCCGCATACGAAGGTGCGCGTGTTGCCCTCGCAGCCGTAGCGGGCGGCGATCTGGTTGCCACGGTGGGTGCAGATATTGTGAAAGGCCCGCAAAGCACCGTCCCGGCCGCGTACCAGCAGCACCGAAGCGTTCCAGACCTCGACCTCGAATACCTTGAAGTCGCCAACATTGGGCAGATCGTCCGCGCGGCACAGGTTGAGCCAGGCGCGCTTGAAAATGGCCTCCCGTTCGCGTTCGAAAAACTCGGCCGAGACGTAGGGCTCGACCGGGATCGGGCCATCGACCAGCATCGGTGCATCAGTCGTGATACGGGTAGCGAGTTCAGGGTTGATCGCGTTCATGGTCGCTCCTCCGGATGGGCAACACAGCGGCCAGATAGGTTTATGAGCCTCGGCGTGTCTGCTCGAAGGTGGCACGCTTGTCGAGGCTGGGCGCGATTCGCTGGCGTCGATCGCGCGCTTGAGCATACTAGATAAGCTGCTCAGGGTTGAGTACGGGACGCGGGGATCTTCGGCCCAACCGCGCCATGATCCGTTGCGATAACTGTGCTGCTAAAGTCCCCGTCACGCCGGGTGCTTATTCCTGGGCACACGGCCGCAGTTTAGGGAAACGCTTGAATATTCAGCGCTTCCCGCAGCGCACGGATGCGCTGCCAGAATCCGTGGCGGTAAGCCACCGATTTT
>CAZZHF010000141.1:0-7448 GCA_964653545.1 uncultured Gammaproteobacteria bacterium
TGGGCGTCGCAAAATAGGATGCACGCCCTTTTTGCGGGCTAATTGCGAATTCGGCATGAAGACAGTCAGCGCTACACCAAGCACCATCCAGCAGGATTGGTATCTCGTCGATGCCGATGGCAAAACGCTCGGGCGTTTGGCGACCGAGATTGCCCGTCGTTTGCGCGGCAAGCACAAGCCGATCTATACCCCGCATATGGACACTGGCGATTACATCGTCGTGGTCAATGCCGAGAAGGTCCGCGTGACCGGTCGCAAGCAAACGGACAAGCTGTATCACCATCACACCGGTTACATCGGCGGTCTGCGGACCGAAACCTTCGCCGACCGCATCGTGCGCCGACCATCGCTGGTGCTGGAGGAGGCGGTCAAGGGCATGTTGCCCAAGAATCCTCTCGGTCGCGCCATGTTCCGCAAGCTCAAGGTGTACGCCGGCACCGAGCATCCTCATGTCGCCCAGCAGCCGCAAGCGCTGGACATCTGATTCCCGCAAGTTCGGACCTGATCATGGCAGCAGTGCAAAGCAATATCTCCGTAGGTCGTCGCAAATCGGCTTCCGCGCGCGTCATCCTGCGCCTGGGTAAGGGCAGTATCAGCATCAATGGGCGGAGCCTGGAGGATTACTTCGGTCGCGAGACGTCCCGCATGCTGGTACGCCAGCCGCTGGAACTGCTCGGCCGGCCGGACAGCTTCGACCTGCGTATCACCGTCCAGGGAGGCGGGCCGAGTGGCCAGGCCGGTGCCATCCGGCATGGCATCACGCGGGCGCTGATCGAGTTCGACGAAACCTTCCGTCCGGAACTACGCAAGGCCGGTTTCGTGACCCGTGACGCCCGCGAGGTGGAGCGCAAGAAAGTGGGTCTGCACAAGGCGCGTCGCGCGCCGCAGTTCTCCAAGCGCTAAGCCCTGCCGCCGGTCTCGGATGGGGGATCGTCCAACGGTAGGACAGCGGACTCTGACTCCGTCAATCTAGGTTCGAATCCTAGTCCCCCAGCCAACGTTTATTAGCGGGAAAGCCCGGCTTGGTCGCCACGTCGGGCTTTTTTGTTGTCCAGCGTGGGTTCAGACTAACTTTGTCAGGGCGGGCAAAGACGGGAGATCGGTCATGGTCAAAGTGGCAATTGTCGGCGGTACCGGATACACCGGCGTCGAACTGCTGCGCATTCTTGTTCAGCATCCGCAGGTTGAGTTGGCGGTCATTACCTCGCGCGGTGAAGCCGGCAAGCCTGTCAGCGGGCTGTTTCCAAGCCTGACCGGGCGGCTGGACCTGGCTTTCTGCGATGTTGACGTGGCTGCGCTTGCCGCCTGTGACGTGGTGTTCTTCGCCACGCCCAACGGTGTCGCCATGCAGCAAGTGCCCGCGCTGCTCGATGCCGGCGCGCGAGTGATCGACCTCGCTGCCGATTTTCGGCTGCGCGATCCGGCCTTGTGGCAGCACTGGTACGGAATGCCCCATGCCTGCGTGGAATATCTTGCCGCAGCCGTTTATGGCCTTCCGGAGCTGAACCGTGAGCGCATCGCGACAGCCCGCCTGATCGCCAATCCAGGCTGCTATCCCACTGCTGTGACGCTGGGATTCCTGCCCCTGATCGAAGCCGGCCTGGTCGATGTGGCGGAGCTGGTGGCCGACTGCAAATCCGGGGTCAGTGGTGCCGGACGGCAGGCGCGAGGCGACTTGTCGTTTTGCGAGGCTAACGAGAACTTCAAAGCCTATAACGTATTTGCCCATCGGCATCAGCCGGAGATTGCGCAAACCCTGGGCATGGCAGCTTCTGTGGCCGGGCTTGATCTGACCTTTGTGCCACATCTGGTGCCGATGAACCGCGGTATTCACGCCACGCTCTATGCCCGGCTGCACGCGAGCGCCGACCTGCAGGCGCTGTACCAAGCCCGCTATCGGGACGAGCCGTTCGTTCGCGTGTTGTCACCCGGCGGACACCCACAGACCGCCGACGTACGTGCCGGCAACGACTGCGCAATAGCGGTGCATGTAGCCGGCACCCGTGTGATCGTCCTGTCGGTGATCGACAACCTGGTCAAGGGGGCTGCCGGCCAGGCGGTGCACAACATGAACATCATGTTCGGCTTGGACGAAACGCTTGGGTTGAAGCAGCCGGCCATCGCGCCTTGAAATTACCCGTCCAGCCGCGCTGGCGGCTTGGCCGTGCCCGGCGTCACTTGATCGCCGGCGTGTTGATCGGCGCCCTGGTGGGCCTGGGGGCAGGCTGGCTATTGGTTCGGCAGCCATCGTTGAGTGGCCCACCCTCTGTGCCCGATGCCCATGCAGGGCGCGCCTTGCTACGGGAAAACGCCCAACTGCGTCAGTTGCAGGCCATTGACCGTCAGGCCCAGATAAGCCTGAGGGAAACGGTGGCCGTGCTTACGGCGCGAAACGCGGAGCTTAAAAAGCGCCTGGGCCTGTTGCGCGGTGTGCTGCTCCCGGATGGCCGGGCAGGGGAGGTCGGGATTGCCGATCTGACGCTGACCCGGCAAGCCGACGGCGTGCGGTTCGGTTACAGCTTGCTCCTGGCCCGCGGCGCTCATCCGGCCATGAAAACCAAACTCACCGGGCGCGTCGAGCTGTGGTTGCTTGGTGGGTCACCGGATGAACCAGTCAGTCAGCGTGTCGCCGACCTGCCATTGGTCGCGCAACAACTGCAGACCCTCACGGGCGCTTTCAAGGTGCCGGGAGGGTATCAGCCACAGGGTCTGCGAGTGGTGATCGCGCCTACCGGACAGCTACCGCTGGCGACTGAATTCGGCTGGCAGGAGCTGCTCGCCAACAATGATCCCTTGTAGTAAGCAACTGCGCTACCCTAAGATGGTCCAAAATGTGCATGGACATATCCATGTCGCAACGAGTTTCGGAGTCTGTGATGCAGCAACAAGAGCCTGTGCTTTTCAGTCCAAGTGCCGCTCGCCGGGTGGGTGAGTTGATAGCCGAAGAGCGTAATCCCAATCTCAAGCTGCGGGTGTTTATCAGCGGTGGTGGATGCTCAGGATTTCAGTACGGCTTCACGTTCGACGAGAAGGTGGATGACGATGACTGTGCGGTGGCAACCGACGGCGTCACCTTGTTGATCGACCCATTGAGCCTACAGTACATGGAGGGCGCGGAAATCGATTACCGCGAAGACTTCCAGGGCGCCCAGTTCGTGATTCGTAACCCCCAGGCGACCACCACCTGCGGCTGCGGGTCTTCCTTCAGCGTTTAGTCCGGTAGGTAAGGCGTGTGGAAGCGCTTTCAGGGTAGGTAAACGCAACCGAGGATCACCGGCTGCCGGGCACCGGTAACTCTTTGGGTGTTCAGTGATCGTTCTGCCATGCGTTGACGCGCGAGCCACGCAAACGCGAGCGCTTCCACCCATTGCGGGTCAACGCCGGCCTTGGCGGTCGTGTCGACTGCAAGCCCCGGTAAGTGGCGGCCGATGCGCTTGAGCAAATCGCGATTTCGCGTACCGCCACCGCAGATCAGTAGTTCTTCGGTATCGGTACGGTTGACGAAGGCCGTGGCAATACAGGCGGCTGTGAATTCCGCCAGCGTGGCTTGCACATCCGCCGGTTCAATGGCGCTAAACCGATCCAGAAATCGCTCCAGCCACTGCGCGTTGAAGTCCTCACGCCCGGTGCTTTTTGGTGGTTGCCGGCTGACAAACGGGTGGTCGAGCAACGCGGCAAGCAGGCCGTTATGGATTCTCCCGGACGCTGCAAATGCCCCGTCCGCATCGTAGGGCTGGCCCAGATGGCGCGCCGCCCAGGCGTCTAGCAATACATTGCCGGGCCCTGTATCCCAGCCGGCTGGTCCGGCGTTGCCGGTGCCCAAAAACGATACGTTCGCCATCCCGCCGAGGTTGAGTATCGCGCGCTGGCAGCTTGAATTGCCGAACGCAGCCTGATGGAACAGGGGCGCCAGCGGGGCGCCCTGCCCACCGGCGGCAATGTCGCCGCTGCGAAAATCAGCCACCGTGGTAATGCCCGTGCGGGCTGCAATCAGCGCCGCATCGCCCAGTTGGAGGCTATGAGGTGTTGGGCCTGCCGGCCGGTGCCGCACGGTTTGTCCGTGGCTGCCGATAGCACGCACCGAGCTCGGCTCGGCGTGCGCACTGGCCAGCAGACTCAGTGCGCTGTCAGCGAACCGCAGCCCGAGTTCATGATGAAGTTGTAACGCGTTGTCGAGGTCACCGCCGCCGGGCTCCTGCAAGGCGTCGAGCCGGGCCCGCAGCTGGGGTGGCAAGGGGGCGCTGTCACTCGCAATGAGCCTTGGCGGGCCTTCGCCGTTGATCGGGAACTCAGCCAAGACGGCATCAACGGCGTCCTGGCTGGTGCCACTCATGAGCCCGACGAATAACGTGGGCCGCACTGGTTTGATCACGGCCTTGGAGATGGCTCCGATTTGGCCACCTGGCCTGCTGTTACCGCGTCAAGAGCCGTAACCCATGCCGACGTTTGGGCCGCAAAGTGGCGCCGGTAGGCACTTGGCAATGGCCCCGCGTTGGGCAGAGCGACCGTCAAAGGGTCCTTGTGCTGGTTGTTGACCTGGAACTCATAGTGCAAATGTGGGCCCGTGGCCCAACCCGTTGCCCCAACGTAAGCGATGGTGTCGCCCTGACTGACTTGAGTGCCGACGCGCAGCTTGGCGGCAAAACGGCTGAGGTGCCCATAAAGGGTGCGGTAGCCCCGGCCGTGATCGATGATGACCACGTTGCCATAGCCACCCTGGCGCCCGGCAAACGCAACCCGACCGTCCCCAGTCACTTGTACCGGCGTGCCCGAGGCGGCGCCATAATCGACCCCGCGGTGCGGTCGTACCGTTTTGAAAATGGGATGCAGGCGATTGGGGTTAAAGCGTGAGGTTACGCGGGTAATCGGCAGGGGGTTACGGGTAAACGCTTTGCGCATACTGCCGCCGTCGGGTTTGTAAACCGAGACCCGTCCGTCCGGAGCGGTATAGCGCACGGCGCGCAGCACTTTGCCTTTGTTGACGAATTCGGCGGCCAGGATGTCGCCATCCTGCACTTTTTCGCCATCGAGCATTACTTGGTTGAACACCAGCGCGAACCGATCGCCGGTGCGCAGATCCTGAGTGAAGTCGATGTCCCAGCCGAACATCTGGGCAAGCTCCAGGATTAACCGATCGGACAAGCCCGCTTGCTGGGCCGAAAGGTAAAGCGAGCTGGTGATGGTCCCGGTGGTTTGGTTCTGAACGGTTTGCGTCGGCAGAGTATGCAACTGGGCTGTATACCCATCGTCTTCCCGCCGGACTTCAAGCTTGTTGATTGGGTCAATTTCAAAGTCCAGGGCAACCAGCTCACCGCCATCAGCGTTTGCTCGCAGGACCTGACCGGGCTTCAAGTCGAGCAGCGAACGCGCATGTTTGCCCGCATCCATGACCGATTGCACCGTTCCGGGCCCAAAGCCCATGGCGCGCATTGCCAGAAAAAAACTCTCCCCCGGTTTAATGCGATGTTCGAGCCACGCCTCGTCAAGACGTTCCAAGCCTGGCAAGCCGGCCTCATCAATGTCAGGCAACGCGTAGGGTCGCTCTACCATCGGCGCGCTCAAGCGCTCTGGAATGCTCGCCAGGCTCTCGGCAGTACGGGCTACCAGCACTGCTACCATGCAGGCCATGACAGAGCCATACAGCCACGGCAGAAGCCGACGGCCCTTGAGTGGGCGCGAGCCGGCATAAGGCGAATTCCGGAACAAGGGGGCGGTCGCGCGGGCAGCCACCAACGGTGGGCGTCGTCGATTAATAATGCAGTCCTCGTCGCGTTACAGATGTCAGACGCGGGCGGCACCTGGATTAACCGCTACGGCATTTCCGCCTGCGCTGCCCCTCTACATATCAGCATGCGCATTCTTCACTTTAGCGCGGTTAGATTGCAAGTCCAAAAGTTGTGTTTTTTTATCTACTGAAAAGGTCGAAAGTCGATGGTTGAGCCCCCAGGCCTTAGTTCTGTTGATGCCCTTCGCCGCGGTACCGAGGAAATCATCCCCGAACAGGAGCTTGCAGATCGATTGCGTGAGGGGCGCCCGCTGCGTGTGAAGGCGGGGTTCGACCCCACCGCGCCTGATCTGCACCTCGGCCATGCCGTTCTGCTCAACAAAATGCGCCAACTGCAGGATTTCGGGCATCACGTGTTGTTTGTGGTGGGCGACTTCACCGCGATGATCGGCGATCCGACCGGCCGTAACGTCACCCGCAAGCCACTGACGCGAGAGGCGATCCTGGCCAACGCGGAAACCTATCAGCAGCAAGTGTTCAAGATTCTTGACCCGGCGCGGACCGAGGTTCTGCTCAATTCCGCTTGGCTGGAGCCTTTGGGAGCGGTGGGAATGATCGAGTTGGCAGCGCAGGCAACGGTCGCACGGATGCTGGAGCGGGACGATTTCTCCCAGCGCTATCGGACCGGTCAGCCCATCGCCGTGCACGAGTTCCTCTACCCGTTGATGCAAGGCTACGACTCCGTCGTTCTTGAGGCCGACCTGGAGATCGGCGGCACCGACCAGAAATTCAACCTTCTTATGGGGCGCCAGCTGCAACAAGCGCACGGAAAGCGGCCGCAAGCGATCATGACCCTGCCCTTGCTCGAAGGTCTAGATGGGGTCAAGAAGATGTCAAAGTCCCTTGAGAACTACATTGGGATCACTGAGCCACCGGAGGCCATGTTCGGCAAGTTGATGTCGGTCTCTGACAATCTGATGTGGCGGTACCTGGAGTTGCTGAGCACCCGCTCCGTAGCGGAGCTGGCGCAAATGCAGGCCGCTGTCGCGGCGGGAAAAAACCCGATGGAGGTCAAGCTCGACCTGGCAGAGGAGCTGGTGGCGCGTTTCAACTCCGCCGCGGCAGGAGGCAAGGCCCGAGAGGGCTTCCTGGAACGTTTCAGGTACCGTCAGGTTCCCGATGAGCTGCCACAAAAGCGCCTCTGTGCCCCCGGGGGGCTCATGATTGGCGCTGCCTTGCAGCAAGCGGGCCTGGTTGGCAGCACATCCGAGGCGTTGCGTCTGATCGCGCAGGGCGCGGTACGGATCGACGGCGACCGTGTAGAAGATCCAAAGCGCCTTTTGAGCGCGGGTAACGATTATCGGGTGCAAGTCGGAAAACATCGAATTTGCCATATCACAATGATCTAAAAGATAAAGTTCTAGTTCATCTTGGCCGCTTCAGGAAATAACTCGGCGGGAGGTTGACGTGGCGTCGCGCCTGCTTATAATTCGCACCCCTCGCCGGTCACGTACCGGCCGTTCTTTGAAAATCCGAGATCAGGTAATTTGTGTGGGCGCTTGCGTCCGCACGGTTAAGTCGACTTGGCTTAATCTGAGGGGACAGTACCCTCAACAACCGTATTCGGCTGGAAACAGCTGATCGGAAATTAATTGAAGAGTTTGATCATGGCTCAGATTGAACGCTGGCGGCATGCCTAACACATGCAAGTCGAACGGCAGCA
>CAZZHF010000142.1:0-7415 GCA_964653545.1 uncultured Gammaproteobacteria bacterium
GCGCTCAGGCCGTGGCCTTGCGCTCCAGCTGGCGATTGATGAACCACTGCTGGGCGATCGACAGCACGTTGTTGACGAACCAGTACAGCACCAGGCCCGCCGGGAACAGCGCGAAGAACACCGTGAACACCAGCGGCATGGCCAGCATGATGCGCCGCTGCATGGGCTCCATGCCGATCATGGGCGTCATGCGCTGCTGCAGAAACATGGACACGCCCATCAGGACCGGCAGCACGTAATAGGGATCGGCGCTGGCCAGGTCATGAATCCATAGCATGAAAGGCGCGTGGCGCAACTCAACGCTCTCCAGTAACACCCAGTACAAGGCTATGAACACCGGAATCTGCACCAGGATCGGCAAACAGCCGCCCAGCGGGTTGATCTTCTCGCTGCGATACAGCTCCATCATCTTTTCGTTAAGTGTTTTCTTGTCTTCCTTGTAGCGCTCGCGCAGCGCCATGATCTTGGGCTGGACCTTGCGCATGTGCGCCATCGACCGATAACTCGCCGCCGACAGCTGATAGAAGGCGAGCTTGATCAGCAAGGTCACCAGAATGATGGCAAAGCCCCAGTTACCGACAACGCCGTTAATGGTGCTCAGCAGCCAGAACACCGGCTGGGCGAGCACCGTCAGCATGCCGTAGTCGACCGTCAGGGCCAGGCCCGGGGCTACATCCTCCAACCGGTCCTGGTCCTTAGGGCCGGCGTAGATTCGGGTCTCCCAACTCTCGGTTTGCCCGGGGGCGACGGTCAGCGGCGGCGCCAGGCAGCCGATCAAGTACTTTTCCTCAACCAACGCGCGGGTATAGCAACTGCTGGCTTGGTCCTTGGGCAGCAACACCGCCGCGATGAAGTAATGCTCGCTCAGGCCAACCCAGCCGTCGCCCAGCGTGGTTGCCAGAGGCGACTTGAGCATTTCGTCATAGCTCAGCTTGTGGTACTTGCTGGCCGCGCTGTAGTAAACCGCCCCCTGAAATGAAGCGGGCATGAACATATTGCCCTTCGCGTCCGCGCCCTTTTTTCGTAACAGCTGCGCATACGGCTGCGCCTGCCACGGCTCGGCACCGGTGTTGCGCACCTCGTATCGCACGCCGATGTCATAACTGCCGCGTCGCAACTGGTAAACCTTGCGCACCTCGATACCTTGGGCAGTGTCGGTCCACACCAAAGGCACTTCCAGCTGATCGACACCCTCCTGCAGCCGGTACTCGCTCGCCTGCGGGACGAAGCTCGCCTGATGGTCCGGCGCCCGTGCGGGGTCTGACGCCAACCAGCCGCTTTGCGGATAAAACAACCGTGGCGCGGCGGCATTGAGCATGGGATAAGCCGCTGCCAGCCGATCGCGGCTGACGCGATAGCGTGTCAGATCCAGGGCTTGGATGTCGCCACCAGCGGTATCGATCTGCAACTGCATGACATCTGTCGCAACGGCGATACGCTGGCCGCGTGGTGATGGCTCCGTCGGCGCCAATGCAGAGGCCGGAGCCTTGCCAGGTGCGGGCGCGGTGCCGATCGCCTTAGGCAAGGTGCTTTGTTCGACCGCCTGCGGCACAACCGGACGCGGCCGTTGCGCCTGCCAGGCCTGATAAATGAAAAACGTGATGACCAACAAAACAGTCACCAGCATCAGCCGGATGGTTTCCATGTTAATTCCGGTTAAATCGACGGCTCGAGGATACTTATGACCATTGCTCAGGCACCGGGTCGATGCCACCGGCGCACCAAGGGTGGCAGCGCAGCAGGCGCCTGAAGGCAAGCCAGCTCCCGCGCCAAGCCCCAAAGCGCCGCACGGCGACAGCGGCGTAATTTGAACAGCTGGGCTGGAAGCGACAGTGTTGCCCGATAAACGGGCTAAGCAGGATTCTATAGCCGCGCAGCAGGATCAGCAGAACGCGACTCATGGCGCCGCTCCACACAGACGCTCCATGGCCGCCTCTACTTGCGCGAACGTGACGACCTGGCCGCGCACATGGATGATGATGTCGCTGACCGGCAGGCGCTGCTGCCGTCGGCGAAAGGACTCGCGGGCCCACCGCTTGATGGTATTGCGCCGCACGGCCAGCTTGACGCAGCGCTTTGGGACCACCACGCCCAAGCGCGGTTGGCCGAAGTCATTACTCAGCGTAATCAACTCAAGGCTATCCAAACGCAGGCGCCGACCGCGCCTGAATATGTTCTTGAACTGGCCGGCTGTGAGCAGCCGCTGCTGGCGTGTGAACCGCTGCCCGGATACCGCCGGCTCAGGCAGGTTCAGACGCTGCTGATACGGTGACGGCCTTTGGCGCGACGGGCGTTGATCACTCTGCGACCACCGACGCTACGCATGCGGACGCGAAAACCGTGCGTTCGCGCGCGGTGTAGGTTACTTGGCTGGTAGGTCCGCTTCATGGCCGCAACTTCCGGATGTGACAGGGGAAAAATGGCGCAAGAGCTTACCGAGAGCGAGCCTCGCGGTCAACCGGGTTTTTAGTTCGCCACGCTCGTTAGCGGCTCCAGCTAGGGGGTAAACTTACCGGCCGCTCCGGCTTTCGGAACCGGGCCGGCAGCCGTCGAGGGCGCCCTTGAAAAACACCTGGCATAGCTGCCTCGCGCAGCTGGAAAGCGAGCTGTCGCAACAGCTTTACAACACATGGATCCGACCGCTGCAAGCGCAGCTTGTCGATAGCACCGTGCACCTGCTAGCACCGAATCAGTTTGTGCTGGAGCAAGTCAGCACACGGTTTCAGACCCGTATCCGGGAGCTGCTGGCTGATCGAGGACTCTCCCTGGTTCTGCAAATCGGTACCTCCGTCGAACAGACGGCACAGCCGTTGCCAAACGGCAGGTCATCCCCGCCCGCCACACAGCGCAAGCGCAAACCGGCGCCCGTGGTCGATGTTCATCTCGATTTCGACTCGTTTATCGAAGGCAAATCGAATCGGCTGGCGCGGGCGTCGGCGCTGCTGGTCAGCGAAAATTGCGGCGGGATTTACAACCCTTTGCTGTTGTACGGTGGCGTTGGCCTGGGCAAGACTCACCTGTTGCATGCCATTGGCAATGCTCTGTTAACGCAGCAGCCCGGCGCGCGCGTCGCCTATGTGTCAGCCGAGCGCTTCGTTGCCGACATGGTGTCGGCACTACAACAGAACCGTGTTGACGGGTTCAAACAGTTTTACCGCAACCTCGACTTGCTGCTGGTAGATGACATCCAGTTTCTCGCGGGTAAAGAGCGCTCGCAGGAGGAGTTTTTTCACGTTTTCAACTCCCTGCTGGAAAGCAAAAACCAACTGGTCATGACGTGTGATCGTTACCCCCGCGACATCAAGGGCCTGGAAGATCGGCTGAAGTCCCGATTCGGGTGGGGCTTGTCGGTCGCCGTGGAGGCTCCTGACATGGAGACCCGGGTTGCCATCGTGCTCAGCAAAGCGTCGCTGGCCAGGCAAACCGTTCCTCAGGAAGTCGCGTTCTTTATCGCCCGCCGCGTGCATTCGAACGTTCGCGAACTTGAGGGCGCGCTGCGCACGGTCATGGCCTATGCCACGCTTACCCATAATCCAATTACATTAGAACTGACGCGCGAAGCTCTGAAAGACATCGTCAAAGCTCAAGACCGCCAGGTGGCGCCCGACCAGATCGTCAAAGCGGTCGCTGAGTACTACCGTATCCGAGCCGCTGACCTGACCTCGCGTAGCCGCAAACGCTGCTTTGCCCGGCCCCGACAAATGGGCATGGCCCTGGCAAAGGAATTGACCTCGTGCAGCTTGCCGGAAATCGGTACGGCCCTTGGCGGGCGCGATCACACCACCGTACTGTACGCCTGCGAACGCATCATGGCGCTGCGCCGCGATGATGAAACGATCGCCGAGGATTACACCAACCTCGTTCGAATTCTGACCAGCTAAAAGCTGTGGATAAGCTGTGGAGGCTCAACGACCAACCCGGGCTAACTCGATTGCCGGGCCATACTTTGGTCAAGTAATGAGAAAGATACCCGGTCGATATCAATTCCAACATACTGAAAATAAATGGTATTTCCACTTTATCCAGTTACTGACAGCTCTTAATAGTAATAAGCCTTAAATCAATAAGTTTGAGTATTAACGAGGCCGCCCATGAAAATCAGCGTTGAACGCAGTCAGCTCATGACACCGCTACAGGTGGCCCATGCTGTGGTTGAACGGCGCCAAACCCTGCCTATTCTGGCTAATGTGCTTATCCGCGCGGATGCTGATGGCTTTCGTCTGTCGGCAACGGATCTGGAGGTCGAGCTGTTGATTCCGGGCAGGCTGGAAAAATGCCTGGCTGAGGGCGCGACGACTCTGCCAGCCAGAAAACTGCTGGACCTTTGTCGGGCCACGCCGGAAGGCACCTTGTTAACTATCGAGACCAACGGCGAGCGAGCGTCTGTCAGGGCTGGACGAGCCAGATTTTCCCTGAGCACCCTACCGGCGGCCGAGTTCCCCGGTATCGACGTCAAGGGCGATGAACTGCCGTTGGTGTTGTCCCAGCGGGATTTGCGACGGGCAATTGAGACTACCTATTTTGCAATGGCGCAACAGGACGTGCGCTATTACCTGAACGGTATGTTGCTGGAAATTGAGGGCGGCAAGGTCCGCTTCGTGGCGACCGATGGCCACCGCATGGCGGTGACGGATCTCGCCGTCGAGGTGCCGGCGGACGCCAGTCGTCGAATCATCGTGCCGCGCAAAACGGTGGTCGAGACGTTACGTATCTTGAACGACGTCGACACGCCGGCGACTCTGAGTATTGGCCGAGACCACCTGATTCTTTCTGCCGCGGATGTCGTGTTCAAATCCAAAGTTATAGATGGCACCTTCCCGGATTACGAGCGAGTTATTCCGCGAAATCAGGACAAGACGATCGATATCGACCGGTTGGCGTTTCGCGAGGCGCTGGGTCGGGTGGCGATTTTTGCCAACGAGAAGTACCGGTCGGTACGCCTGAAGCTGGAACCGAACCTGCTGCGCCTGTCCGCGAATAACGCTGAGAATGAGGAAGGTGAAGAAGAGCTGGAGATTGAGTACAGCGGCGGCGATCTGGAAATTGGTTTCAACGTCAGCTACTTGATCGATGTGTTAGGCGCCCTGCGCAGTGACACGGTGCGCTTGCAACTGGCAGATTCAGGCAGCAGTTGTCTGCTCACCGAACCGGGTGGCGGGCCAAGTCGCTATGTCATCATGCCAATGCGCCTTTGATCGTTGTTGAATGCGATTGACCCGCCTCATCGCTCGTGACGTGCGCAATCTGAAGGCTATCGACTGGCGCCCAGCGCCGGGCCTCAACCTGTTGGTAGGACCCAATGGGGGTGGGAAAACCTCTGTGCTGGAAGCGATTCATCTGGCGGCGCTGGGGCGATCGTTCAGAACCCGCGATACCAGTCAGATCGTGCGCCATGGCACGCCCGGATTAAGCATAAGTGCTTGGTTCGAGGCCCCGGATCAGCGGGAACTCCATATCCGCATGGACCGGGATGGGAACGGTACCCGGCTTAGTCTGGATGGCCGCCAGCTTAGGGCTGCGTCGGAGTTGGCGCGCACGTTGCCCATTTTGCCGTTGTCGCAGGACGGGGTGCGCCGATTCAGGATGAGTCGCGGCGAGCGACGTTCCCTTCTGGATTGGGGTTTGTTTCACGTGGAACCCGAATTTCACCGCAGCTGGGTTCGCTATCACACGGCCTTGGCTCACCGTAATGCGGCTCTTCGCTCGGGTCAGCCGAGCAAGCCGTGGTTGGAGGGGTTGGTTGGAGATGGGGAGCGCCTGACAAAATGTCGCGAGGCCTACGTGCTACGCCTTCAGTCCCATGTTGAACGCGTAAGCGAGCGCTTGGATCTCGGCTTGGAAGTGACCTTGGAATTCAGTCGAGGTTGGCGAGACGGCTTGCACTTGGCTGCGTACTGGAGTGAGGCGGAAGGTAGTGACCGGAAGCTTGGTTATACCTCTGGCGGTCCGCACCGGGCAAATCTCAGCTTTCGCTCGCGTGATCGGCTTGGCATGGAGCAGATGTCTTCTGGCCAGGCCAAGCTTTTGTATCTTGTGCTGCGGCTGGCGCAACTCGACGAATTGCTGGACGGCCATCCGGAACCCACCCCAATTGTGTTTGTCGATGACCTGGCTGCCGAGCTTGATAATCGCCACGTGACGGCGGTGTTGGCCACCTTGGCCGCCCACAAACTGCAACGATTCGTGACTTCCCCCGCGTTTGACGCGGGCCTCGTCCTCGACGCTGATGCCCTGTTCCACGTGGAACAGGGCGCCCTGCTATCCGCGCCTCATTGAGAACCTCATGACTGAATCTAACGTCTACGACTCTTCCAGTATCAAAGTGTTGAAAGGCTTGGACGCCGTGCGCAAGCGGCCCGGTATGTATATCGGAGATACCGACGATGGCAGCGGTCTGCACCATATGGTGTTTGAAGTAGTGGACAACGCCATTGACGAGGCGCTTGCTGGTCATTGCAGGAACGTCACCGTAACGATCCACGAAGAGGGGGCCAGTATCGAAGACGATGGCCGCGGTATTCCCGTTGATATTCACGAGGAGGAAGGCTGTTCCGCTGCGGAAGTCATCATGACGACCCTGCACGCGGGCGGTAAGTTCGATGACAACTCATACAAGATATCCGGGGGCTTGCATGGCGTAGGCGTGTCGGTAGTGAATGCATTGTCGGAGTACCTGCAGCTGACAATCCGTCGAAACGGCAAGGTTCACGAGCAGATTTACCGGGACGGTGTGCCACAGGCATCGTTAGCCGTGATCGGAGAGGCGGCCACCACCGGAACCCGAGTTTTTTTCCGGCCGAGCGCCAAGGTATTCACCGATGTCGAGTTTCATTTCGACGTTCTTGCCAAACGCCTGCGAGAGTTGTCGTTCCTGAACTCCGGAGTGCGCATAGAGCTGAACGACGAGCGCACGGACCGCCATGAGGTCTTCGAGTATCTCGGCGGAATTAGTTCGTTTGTGGAGCACCTGAACCGAAACAAGACACCCATGCATCCGACGGTGTTCCACTTTCTTGATCAGCGTGGCGACATTGGGGTAGAGATCGCCATGCAGTGGAACGATTCCTACCAGGAGACCATGTTCTGCTTTACCAATAACATTCCACAGCGGGACGGCGGCACCCACCTGGCTGGTTTCCGCAGTGGTCTGACGCGCACTCTGAACCAGTACATGGAGAAGGAGGGCATCGCCAAGAAAGCCAAGGTGGAAACCAGCGGCGAGGACATTCGAGAAGGCTTGACTTGTGTCCTGTCGGTGAAAGTGCCAGATCCGAAGTTCTCCTCGCAGACCAAGGAGAAGTTGGTCTCTTCCGAGATCAAGGGTGTGGTCGAGGCGGCAATCGCTGAAAAGCTCAACGACTTTTTACTTGAACGCCCCGCTGAAGCGCGAGCGATTGTCTCGAAGATCGTAGATG
>CAZZHF010000143.1:0-1645 GCA_964653545.1 uncultured Gammaproteobacteria bacterium
TAAAGGCCTACAGCCAGGAGGTGGTCAATCGAACACCATCAGCAACAAAGAACCTGTCCCCCGAACAGCGCGAGTTGGAGATGGTCTCATTCCTGCACGTCACTTTGCTTGAGCAGACCGACCTGGCTGCGGAGATGGGTGCGCGACGCCTCACTGATCTCTACCGCAAAGCCTCCGGCAAGGTGCTCAAGAAGCAAGCCGACAGCTCCGTCGATTTACGCGCTGAGCGGGTGGAGCTCAAAGAGGTCCTCTACGACAAGAAATTGACCGCCGCGCAAATCGTCGCAGCGATGCGCGAGCTGGTGCCGCAAAACGAGCCCAACTTCGCTGGCACGCGAGCCCAATTGGTCCGCGAAGCACTGGTGAAGGAAGAAGCACCACGTGTCTCAGCGCTCCTCAATTCACTGGGCATCCTGGAGATCAGAGGTGAGGCGTCGGACAAGGCGCTGAGGCAGCTCAAGTTGCTGCGCGACCTGGCCAAACGGGGGGCAACCAGCCTGCCCGAGGAACTCGACGTGTCCTTTGCCGACCCTGGCTGGCATCTGTTGTTGCAGAGGCCAGACCGCAAGCTCGCTCTTGCTGCACTGAAGGTCAGTGCAGCGACGGCACTGCGAAGGGGCATCAAGGGCGGAAAGCTCTGGCTGGCGCACAGCAGTCGACACCGCAGTCGCGCCGATCAACTGATGTCTGAGCAGGAATGGACAGGCAAGAACAAGTCGCTCATCCGAGCCCTGAGCCTCACCGACGATCCCGACAAATTCCTAGGTCGCGTGTTGGAGCGCGTCGACGCCGGCCTGGCCCAACTTGCCAAAGCTGTCGAGGAAGGCGCACTCACCATCGACAACCAGGGCCACATCAGCATCGCACCCATACAGGCGCTTGAAGTCGAACCCCAGGTCACGAAGACCCGCGAGAGCATGTTCAACATGATCGGCGGCGCGCAGTTCGCCGACATGCTGGTTGAGGTGGATGCCAAAACCCGCTTCAGCCAGGCGCTGCTGGGCCGGATGGCCAAGGACATTGGTGAGCTGAAGGCGGTCTACGGCGCCCTGTACGCGCATGGGACGGAGAACAACGCCAAGGGGGTATGCGCCATGATCCCCGGCCTGCAAGTCTCTCAGATTACCATGGCCATGCGCGCCTTGGAGGCCAGCGGCCGCCTGCGGGAGGCCAACACACGCATCATTGATTTTCAGCAGAGCATGCCGATCGCGATGCTCTGGGGCCAGGGCGACAAGGCATCCTCCGATTCGATGACGCTCGATACCTCGCGGCACCTGCACTCGGCGCGCATGGAGTACCGCCGCAAACAGCATGGGGTGGGCATCTATGTGCACATGCTGGACACCTGGGCGCTGTTTCACGACCAGCCCATCGTCATCAACGACCGGCAGGCCGCGCCAGCGGTGCATGGCGTCGAAGCACACAACTGCACTCGGCGTGAGGACCAGATCCGCCTGTCCCTGCTGGCCGTCGACACCCATGGCTACACCAACGCAGCCATGGCGATCGCCAAGCTGCTGGGCTTCGATCTGTGTGTTCGCTTGCGCCAGTTGTCGGAGCGCAAGATGTTCATGGCCTGGGGCGACGCGCCCCCCGAATCACTGGAGCGGTTGGTCGTGGGCAAGGTCTCGCTGCGAAAGAT
>CAZZHF010000143.1:1655-7407 GCA_964653545.1 uncultured Gammaproteobacteria bacterium
AGCTGCTGCGCCTGATCGCCTCCATCCGCCAGGGCCGCCTCACGGCCGCAGAAGCCATCGCCCGCCTGGGCAGCGCCGCCCGGGGGGATCCTGTGCACGCGGCCGCAGACGAGCTGGGAAAGCTTTTGCGCACCGTCTTTCTGTGCGACTACTTCACCATTCCTGAGTTCCGCCGCGAGATGCACGCCCTGCTGAACCGCGGCGAGTCCATCCATCAACTGCAGCGCGCCGTGTACCACGGGCGTGTGGGCGTCTCGCGTGGCCGCCGCGCCGATGAACTGCGCACCATCTCGACGTCCCACACCCTGCTGACCAACGTTGTGATCGCCTGGAACACCATGAAGATGCAGGATGTCGTGGACCGCTGGAAGGCGATCAAGCACCCCATCGAGGACCACTGGATTCGGCGCATCGGGCCGGTGCACTTTGAGCACGTGAACTTCAAGGGCACGATCACCTTCGAGATCGATTCGTACGCCGACGCGCTCATTCAGCGCCAGCCCAAGCTGCGCGCGCGCCGGGTTTGATCCTGGTCGGTCCGGACGACGGTCGGGGTCGAAGCACCCGTCAGGCGGTGTCCCGGGGGCACATGTTCGGGAAGGGTGGGTTTTCAGACCCGGCTCTTTTCTCGTGCAAATCGGGGGGTTAGCGATTCGCTTTTGTCAATGAATTCAACGACTTAGCGGATTGGTGAAAAAAAGGCGGCTCTTTTCCCGTGCAAATTACCGGGTTAGCGTTTGGCACAGCCCGAGTCAGTGCCGCACTTCGGCGCCGGTGGTTGACTGAGCTTTGCACGTCAACGTCAGGCCTTCTTTCCAGCAAAAAAGCCCGCCGTAGCAGCAACGGTGGCGCTCAGCACCGACCAGGCGCCGGTGACCATGCTGGCGTTATCGCTCTTGAGGACGATCGTCAGCTTGAGTGTGGACTCGCTGCACAAGATGCAACTGCTTCAGCGGAACATCGAAAACAATTCGGCGCACATTGCGGCTCGCGCTTCAGTCAGGTTCCTGCAGAAGAGGACCAAGGGATAACCCTTGTGTCCTAACCGGGTCATTTGCACCGAACTTGAGTTCACCCCCATGAAGGCGTTGGTGTCATTGACTCCGTTGGTCCGGGCGTCGTCACGTTCAAGCCGGGCGACAGGGTATTGATCTCCTGCATCAGCGCTTGCGGCCGCTGTGAGTATTGCCGCAAGGGCATGTACTCCCACTGCACCACCGGTGGCTGGATCCTTGGCAACACGATTGACGGCACTCAAGCCGAGTTCGTGCGGATCCCGCATGCCGACACCAGCCTGTACCCGATTCCCGATGGCGCGGACGAGGAGGCGCTGGTCATGCTGAGCGACATCCTGCCGACCGGCTTCGAGTGCGGTGTGCTCAACGGTAAGGTTCAGCCCGGCTCCACGGTCGCCATCGTCGGCTCGGGTCCGATCGGGTTGGCGGCGCTGCTCACTGCGCAACTCTATTCGCCCTCGGAGATCATCATGGTCGACCTGGACGAGAATCGGCTGGCCGTCGGCAAGCAATTTGGCGCGACGGCCACCGTCAACAGCTCAGATGGAACTGCTGCGCAGCAGGTCATGGCTCTGACCGGTGGACGTGGCGTGGATACGGCGATTGAAGCGGTGGGCATTCCCGCCACCTTCACGCTCTGCGAGGACATCGTGACGGCGGGCGGGACCATCGCCAACGTAGGCGTGCACGGCGTCAAGGCCGACCTGCACCTGGAGCGCCTCTGGTCGCACAACATCACGATCACGACGCGTCTGGTCGACACCGTGTCAATGCCGATGCTGCTCAAAACGGTGCAGTCCAAGCGCATCGATGCGAAGCAACTCATCACCCATCGCTTCAAGCTCTCCGAAATCCTGCAGGCCTACGACACCTTCGGTCGGGCCGCGGATACCAAGGCGCTGAAGGTGATCATCGAGGCGTAGCGACATGCGTCGAAGAGCCCATCCTTGAGGAACATCGTCATGTGGTATCAAAAGCGCTCAGCATTTCTGCTACTAGTTCTGCTGTGGCTGGCGCCATGGCAGGCGTTTGCCCAGGCCCGGATGGAACGCGATGGAGTGGCGCTGTACTGGGGTCTCGTGCCTGGAGCTGTCGTGGAGGACAAACACGCACTGGCCGATCTGCACGGCGGCCCGCGCAACGACGGCGGCCAGGTCCACCACCTGGTGGTCGCGGTGTTCGACGCTGCGAGCGGGCGGCGGATCGGGGACGCCATCGTGCGCGCTCAATTGAGCGAATCCGGAATCGTCGATGAGGTGCCGAAGTACCTTCCGCCCATGCCCATCGAGGGACAGATGAGCTACGGACAGTGGTTCAGCATGGTCGCCAAGAGCGGCCCGTACCGGTTCCGGGTCTGGGTCAAGCTGCCGGGCCGCCCGGCGGAGATCGAATTTTCGGTCAGTGCCGGCGCGCCCCATGGCGGGGAGCGCTGAGATGTTCACATCCAGCGAGCTTGAGTGACTGTCACCTATTCTTCTTTCCACTTCACGTGGCTCATCTGGGCCTCGGCGTTCCTGCTGCCGTGGGCATTGCTCTTCGTCGCCCGGCCGGACTTGCGGCGACCGATGCTGTGGGCCAGCGCGCTGACGGCGCCGTTCGGCCTGACCGAACCGCTGTTCGTGCCGCGCTACTGGAACCCGCCCTCCCTGTTTGACCTGGCCCAGCGAACCGGTTTCGACATTGAAAGCCTGATCTTCTGCTTTGCCCTTGGCGGCCTGGGCGTGGCGGCCTATCGGGCTGTCGCGCCCGTGCCATGGCGATTGATGGATCACGACGTCCGCCATTCGCCGCGGCATCGCTGGCACCTGCCGGCGCTGGCCAGCCCGGTGCTGGTGTTCGGGATCCTGGTGCTGTTGCCCTGGAATCCCATCTATCCGGGCATCCTGGCGATGCTGGCCGGCGCGCTGGCAACGCTGTTCTGCCGGCCCGACCTCTGGCGCAACTCACTGTTCGGCGGTGCGGTCTTCCTGCTGCTCTACACCGTGTTCCTGCTTGGCCTGAAGTGGATCTGGCCCGGGTACATCGCGGCAGTCTGGAATCTGGGCGACCTGGTGGCGTGGCGGCCATGGGGATTGCCGCTCGAGGAACTCCTGTTCGGCTTCGCCTTCGGCACGTACTGGAGCGGCGTGTACGAGCACCTGACCTGGCGGCAGCGAGACGCCGTCCGGTGGCCACGCGAGTCTGCGATCGGAAGCGTTCATCAATGAGCCCTCAATATTCAGGAGAAAGCAATGATCAGCAGCAAGACGCGCGTGGGAATCGTCGGCTACGGCGTGATCGGCAAACGCGTTGCCCATGCAGTGGCGTGCCAGGGGGACATGGTGCTCGCGGGCGTGGCCGATGTGGTGGCCGACTGGCGGATCCAGGCCGCTGCGGCCCGCCAGTTTCCCCTGTACGCCGCCGACCCATCTGCCGCCGGCGCCATGCGCG
Source organism: uncultured Gammaproteobacteria bacterium (assembly GCA_964653545.1). Lineage (GTDB taxonomy): Bacteria > Pseudomonadota > Gammaproteobacteria > Immundisolibacterales > Immundisolibacteraceae > Immundisolibacter. Next base: position 5,102 of record CAZZHF010000143.1, read on the forward strand.
ATGCCGGACTCGAACTGCACGGATCGCTGGACGACCTGCTGGAGGTGTGCGACATCGTGGTTGATTGCACCCCAAAGCGGGTCGGGGCCCGCAACGCCGAACGCTATCGCACCGCTGGCAAGCGCTTCATCCTGCACGGCGGGGAAAAGCACGACATCACGGGCCATTCGTTCGTTGCCGAAGCGAACTATGCCTCAGCCGTTGGTCGTGATTCCACCCGCGTGGTGTCGTGCAATACCACCTCGATCGTTCGCACGCTCGGCGCGCTCAAGCGGGCCGGCTTGCTCAGGCGCGCGCGCGGCACGCTGCTGCGCCGCGCTACCGACCCGTGGGAGAGCCACCTCGGCGGGCTCATGAACACGGTCCTCCCGGAACCGTCGATCCCAAGCCACCAAGGCCCCGACGCGCGCGGCGTCGATGCCGAACTCGACGTAGTGACCATGGCCGTGGCGGTGCCGATGACGATCGCGCACGTCCACTACTGGACGGTCGATCTGACCCGGGCAGCCACCGAAGACGAGGTTCGCGCAGCGTTCGCCAGTTCCAGCCGGATCGCTTTGCTGCGGGGTGACGCCGGATTGGTCGCGCCGAACGTGGTCAAGGAATTGATGGCGGACAGCGGCAGGCCGCACGACAGTCTTTACGAAGTTGGGCTGTGGGCTGACATGCTGCGGGTGCAGGGCACCGAGCTGTTCTACGCCTACATGGTCGACAACCAGGCCATCGTGATCCCCGAGACCATCGACGCCATCCGGGCGCTGACCGGGCATCCCGCTCTCGCTTCCGAGTCCATCGCCACCACTGACGCATCGCTCGGCATGGGCACCCCTTTCGCGGCCAAGCCCGGGGCCTGACCACTGCGGTCCCGCCCTCCGTCACCATTCACCAGGAGATCATTGATGAAACTCGCATTCCTCGGCGCCGCCGGCACCGTCACCGGCTCCAAGACATTGGTTTCGAACGAGGGCAAGCAGGTGCTCATCGATTGCGGTCTGTTCCAGGGCTACAAGAACCTGCGACTGATGAACTGGGATGAATTCCCCTTCGATCCGAAGCAGCTCGATGCGGTGGTGCTGACCCATGCCCACCTGGATCACGCCGGGGCTCTTCCGTTGCTGGTCAAGCGCGGCTATCGAGGGCCGGTCTTTGCGACGCCGTCCACCATCGACGTCTGCGGCGTGCTGCTGCCGGATAGCGGGCGCATCCAGGAGGAAGACGCCGACTACGCCAACCGGCGCAAGTTCTCGAAGCACAAGCCGGCCCTGCCCCTGTACACCGAAGCCGACGCCGACCGCGCCCTGCGCCGGCTCGAGCCGCTGCCTTCAGGCCAGGTCGGCGCGCTGGCTGATGGCATGCACCTGCGTTTCCGGCGCGCCGGTCACATCCTGGGTGCCAGTTCCATCGAGCTGACCGCAGCCAATACCACGGTGCTGTTCTCTGGTGACCTTGGCCGGCCCGACGACCTCATCATGCGGGAGCCGGAGCCGATCGAACGGGCAGACTACATCGTGGCCGAATCAACCTACGGCAATCGCCTGCACGACGCGACCGATGCCGAACAGCTTCTCGGCCAGGTCATCACCCGCACGGCAGCACGCGGCGGCATCGTGGTGATTCCGGCCTTCGCTGTCGGACGGGCCCAGTCGCTGCTGTATGCCATCTACCGCCTGAAGCAGCGGCGCGAGATCCCGGACCTGCCGATCTACCTGAACAGTCCGATGGCCATCGACATGACCGACATCTACCACCGGCATCGGGCGGAGCATCGCTTGTCGCAGGAAGAGTGCGTTGGCATGTGCCAGGTGGCAACCATGGTCCGCAGCGTGGAGGAGTCGAAGGCATTGGTAGCGCAGCACCGCCCTGCGGTCATCGTATCGGCCAGCGGCATGGCCACCGGTGGACGGGTTCTGCATCACTTGAAGGCGCTGGCACCGGACCCGCGCAACAGCATCGTGTTCGCCGGCTACCAGGCCGGCGGCACTCGCGGCGGCCGCATGGTGGCCGGAGAGAGCAGCATCCGCATCCATGGCGAGGACATCCCGGTCAACGCCGAAATCGTTTCTCTGCCGGGGATGTCGGCACACGCGGATGCGCAGCAGATCACGGCTTGGCTCAGGACTGCACCGAAGCCGCCTAAGGCCGTCTATCTCAATCACGGCGAGCCCGCGGCCGCCGATGCACTGCGTGAGCGGATCGAGCGAGAGTTGGGTTGGCCGGCGACAGTGCCTCAGCTGGGCCAGACGGTGGAGATCGGCCAATGAATTCCGCGGTACTGCGGCTGCGGCCGCTCGGGATCGACACCCACC
>CAZZHF010000144.1:0-7397 GCA_964653545.1 uncultured Gammaproteobacteria bacterium
CAACCGGCAAATCGAGAATATGGTCAAGAAGCACAACCCGGAATACTTCCTCATGTGGCAGGACCCGGGCCCGATCCCGCACCACATCCAGATGCGCAACCTGGAGCTGTGGGCCACCGAAATCCTGCCGAACTGGCAGGACTGACCCACTGACCAGCCGAGTAGTCGGCCAGCCACGAAATGCCGGGCACCTCGCCCGGCATTTTTTTGTCCGCGAAACCGCTCACGCCCCTGTTGCTTCACGGCGCCGACTGGCTGCCAACAGATTCATGAACAAGGCGCCCTGTTCCAGCGCGTCATCGAGTGCAATATGGGTATGCGGCAGGGTGGGGTCGAACCACTCGCGCGGCATGTGATGTTTGGTGGTTTGGCGAAACTCTCGACCCAGAACCGCCATGGCGAAACTGCTGATATCGATGGCCGAGAACCCGAACGGGTTGTCCCTGGCAAAGCGGACCAGATACCAGCCGACAAACATGAAATCGAACGTCACCGGATAACCAACGAACACCGGCCGGCCCGGCAGCGCCCGCAGCCAGGCGGCATACTCGAGCATGGCCTGAGCCGGTGCGCGCAAAGCGCGGCGACACGCTTCCCAGGCAAGCGGTTGCTGTGCCCAGAACTGCGCGGTACTGGGGTCCATCCCGGCCCCAGGCAAGGTTTCGAAGTTTGCACTCCAGGTGCCAAGCAGGCGGCCATCCGACAGATAGGCCGCCGAACCCAGGCTCAACATGGAGTTCTCGCCGGGCATGAAACCATCGGTTTCGATGTCCGTACTGACGTAAATCTCCGCCATGGCGGCGTTACTCGTCGGCGCGGGGCTCCAGGCTCAGCGACAGAGAGTTGATGCAGTATCGCAACCCGGTCGGCTGCGGCCCGTCGGGAAACACGTGCCCAAGGTGCGAGCCGCAACGCGCACACAGCGCCTCTACGCGGCGCATGCCGTGGGTGTGATCTTCCTCGGTCACCACTGCGTCCGGATTGGCGGGGTCCCAGAAACTCGGCCAGCCACTGCCCGAGTCGAACTTGGTCGCCGAATCGAACAATGCCTCGCCGCAGCCGGCACACAGATAGGTGCCAGGGGTCTTGTCGTTCCAGTAAGCACCGGTGAAGGCCCGTTCAGTGCCTTTCTGACGGCACACCTGATATTGCTCCGGACTCAGGCGCGCGCGCCAGTCTGCGTCGGTTTTCGGGATTTCCTTGCTCACGCTATGACCTCGGTGAATGTGGGGTTGGCAGGCATGGACCATTGAACCAGATCGTGGTCGCGGCTGAAATCAGGTGCTCCGGCATACCGCGGACGGCACGCGCGTTCGTTGGCTCATTTCCCGAGCCCAATCAAACGACCGCTAGCCTGTCGAGGCAGTAGGCAGCACCATCGACCGGTGACTGCCGGGCCGTGATCAGCGCACTGACAAGCGCCGCCGAGGCCGGCGCCAGGGTCAAACCGCTGCGGTAGTGGCCAGCGCTCACGTACACGTTTTCGATCTGTGGGTGGCGGCCGATGTAGGGCGTGCCGTCCGGGCTACCCGGGCGCAGGCCCGCCCAGTGCGCAACCTGCGGCATCCCAGCCAGCGCCGGCACCAGGCGCGCGGCAGCTGCGCGCAGCGCGACGGCGGCGCCGGGCGAAGGCGTCTTGTCAAAGCCGGAATGCTCGAGCGTGCTGCCGACCAGCAGCAAACCGTCGCGACGCGGCACCAGGTAGTGATCTTCTGCCAGAACTACGTGGCGGATCCGACCAGGCTCAGTTTGCAGCGCCAGGATCTGCCCGCGCACCGGCTGGATTGGCAGGTCCAGGCCACAGGCACGCAGCAGTTCGCCGCTCCAGGCGCCGGCCGCGACCAGCAGCACGTCGACCGACCGGCGACCGTGGCGGGTTTCGAGCGCCACGATTCGGTCGTTGCGCTGCTCGAAGCCGAGTACCTCGTGCTGTTCTTCGAAGACCACCCCGGCCTTTTGCAAAGCTATGCGCAGAGCGCGCATCAGGCGCGGATTGCGGATTTGCGCGACCCGCGGCAGCAGCAGGCCACCGGCGTGCGGCGCCAGCGCGGGCTCGGCGTCGCGCACCGCGGCGGCGTCGAGTTCTTGCAGCGGCACCTGCCAACGGCTTGCCCAGGCCCGGGCCACGTGAGCATCCGGGCATTCCGGCAGCAACAAGCCGCTGACATGCAATTGCGGGTCGATGCCGGATTCGGCGGCCAGGCTGGCGGCCAGGTCCGGATACGCCCGCTGGCTCCACAGGCTCAGCGGCTGCACGGCATCCGGCTGGCGCCAGGGGTGTAACGGCGACAGGATGCCGCTGCCGGCCCAGGACGACTCGCGGCCGATCTGACCACGGTCGAGCACGCTCACGTCCAGGCCCGCCGCGCGCAATTCGCGCGCCGCCAGCAGGCCGATAACACCGCCACCGATGACGGTTACGTGGGCCATGTCAGTCGGCGGGCGGCACGTAGCCTTCAGGCTTGCTGGCACCGCCGCCAAACAGGAATTTCTCCATCTCCTGCTCCAGGAAGCGGCGCGCTTCGGGGTCGATCAGGGACAGGCGATTTTCGTTGATGAGCATGGTCTGGTGTGCCTGCCAGGTCTGCCAGGCCTCGCGGGACACCTGCTCAAAAATGCGCGCGCCCAACGGTCCGGGATAGGGCTGGCGATCCAGGCCCTCGGCTTCGCGGCCGAGGATCACGCAGTTAACGGTACGCATGGGATTCTCCAGGAGATCAGATGTCAGGCCGCCAGCAGGCGCCGGACCGGCGCCGGCAGGCCAAGACGCGGGGGCTTGATCGGGTTATACCAAAGGCGCTCCGGGGCGTCCAAGGCCGCACTGGCGTGGGTGACCGGGCATTCGAGTGGCGTGATGTGCAGCCGAAAATGGCTGAACGTGTGGACAAAATCCTCCCCGGCCCGCACCGCGTCGGGCAGCAGGCCGTACTGCCGCTGGCACCAGTCGACCAGGGCGTCCTGATCACCCTCATATTGCGGCAGCGACCACAGGCCGCCCCAGACACCGGCCGGCGGGCGACGTTCCAGCAGCACGCTACCGTCTGCCCGGCGCAGCAGTAGCAGGCAGGCCCGGCGCTGCGGCAACTGGCGCCTTGGACGCGTTTGCGGGAAGTCAGCTACCGACCCGGCAGCTCGTGCCAGGCAGTCGATGCTGACCGGGCAGTCCGCGCACCGCGGCCGGGCGCGGGTACACACGAGCGCCCCCAGGTCCATGATCGCCTGCGTGTAGTCGGCCGCCTGGCTGCCCGGGGTCAGCGCATCGGCGATCTGCCACAGCTGTTTTTGAACCGCCGTCTCGCCCGGCCAACCGGGCACCGCCCGGTGCCGGCACAGCACGCGCTTGACGTTGCCGTCCAGAATCGGCTGCCGCTGTCCGTAGGCCTGCGCCAGGATAGCGCCGGCGGTGGAGCGGCCAATGCCGGGCAGGGCCGACAATGCGTCCAGATCAGCCGGCAGTTGACCACCGTGTTCGCGGCAAACCTGCTGCGCCGCCCGGTGCAGATTCCTCGCCCGGGCGTAGTAGCCAAGGCCCGTCCACACGTGCAACACCTCGTCCAGCGGCGCCGCGGCCAGGCCGGGCAGGTCCGCGAAGCGCACCGTGAAGCGCTCGAAGTACGGGATCACCGTCGCCACCTGCGTCTGTTGCAGCATGATTTCCGACAGCCACACTCGGTACGGCGTTTGCGGACGCTGCCAGGGCAGATCGTGGCGACCGGCCAGGCGGTGCCAGGCGAGCAGGCGTACTGCGAATGCAGGCGCGGCTGGCACCGCCGGGGAGTCGGGCGCCACCTCAGGCGCCGTCGGCTGGCTGATCGGTGGCTTCCAGCAGCTCGCGCGCGAACGGCAGGGTCACGCGCCGCTGCGCCGCCAGGGCCGCGCGGTCGAGCACATCCAGCTGCTGCAACAGGCGATGCAGATCACGGCTGTGATGGCGCAGCAGATAATCAGCCACCGGTTCGCCCAGGTTCAAGCCCTGGCCCTCGGCGCGGCGCAGCAACACTACCCGCTTGTCGCTATCGCCGAGCGCTTCCAGACGGCAACTTACCCCCCAGCCGAGGCGGCTTTTCAGTTCCGGCCGGCACAGGCCAAGCCCGGTCGGCGTGGCACTGCCGGTGACGATGATGCGCCCGCGGCTGCTGCGCAGCCGGTCGTACAAATGAAACACGGCCAGCTCTACGGCTTCGTTACCGGCAACCGTGTCCAGGTCGTCCACACATACCAGGTCAAACTGCTCGAAGGCCTTTACCGCCTCGGCGCCGTCTGCTCCAAGCTCCCGCAAGGGCAGGTATGCGCCGCGCAGGCCCTGGGAGCCTGCGGTAGACAGGGCCGCCGCCAGCAAATGTGTCTTGCCGCACGCGGGCGGGCCCCACAGGTAAAGCGGCGTGCGTTCGCGGCCGCTCCCCAGGGCCTGTGCCAGTTGTCGCGCGCGCGCGGCGGCGGTTCCGGACGAGGCCACAAAGCTGTCGAAAGTCTGGTCGGTGCGCAGTTGCAGCGCCAGCGGTTGCTGAGCGGTCAGCATGGCGGCGGCTGCTCGTACCATTCGCTGTCGCGATAACGGGCCAGCGCGTGGCGCAGCAGCACCACCAGCACAGCGCTGACCGGCAGTGCCAACAACACCCCAAAGAAACCGAACAACTGACCACCGGCCATGACCGCGAAGATCACCGCCACCGGGTGCAGACCAAGTCGGTCGCCGATCAGCAGCGGTGTCAGCAGCAGGCTTTCCAGCAGTTGTCCGACGGCGAACACGCCACCGATGGCCACGATATGCGGCCAGTCATGGAACTGAATCAGCCCGGCAACCAGCGCCAGGGTGAGGCCGATGACCCCGCCCAGGTACGGTACAAAGGTCACCATGCCAGCGACAAAACCGATCAGCAGTGCCTGATCCAGGCCGACCAGGGTCAGCGCCAGGGCGTAAAAAGTTCCCTGGCTGGCCATCACCAGCAACTGGCCGTGCAGGAAACCGCCGAGCACGCGGTCGGCCTCCCCGGCGAACTGGCGCACGGCGGGCTGCCAGCGACGCGGCAACAACTCGTCAATTTGCCGTACCAGCAATGGCCAGTCGCGCAGCAGATAGAAGGTCACCACCGGCACCAACACCAGATTGACCAGGATGCCGATCAGACCAAAGCCGGAGCTGACCAGTTGCCCCAGACCCTGCGCAGCGTAAGAACCGGCCTCCGCCCAGTGACCCTGCATCCAGGTCCGCACGGCGGCCAGGGACAGCGTGTCGGTCGGTAGATCAAGACGAAGCTGCAGCCACGGCAGCGCCGTTTGCTCCAACCAGTCGATAAACCGCGGCAGCCGTTGCAGGAGATTGACCAGCTGATGCTGCAACGCGGGAATGGCAAACAGCAACACCAGCAACGCCAGCAGACTGAGCCCGAAGAACACCAGCGCGGTGGCCCAGGAACGCGGCATCAAGCGTTGCAGGCGGCCGACCAGCGGGTCGGCGATATAGGCCAGCAGCGCCGCGCCGAGAAACGGCGTCAGCACCGGCCCCAGCAAGTACACCAGCACGATGGCGGCAGCAACGCCGGCGCCGAGCAGCAGCCGGCGACGCGGAACAGGCTTCATGGCGAATACCGGTAGCTGGGGGAGTCGGCGCTTGACCGTGCAAACGGCGCTCCGGGTTCCACGCTGCCGGGCAGTGCGCCGGAACCGCCGGCAAGTTCAAAGCCAAACACGCTGCGCGCGCCACTGAGCGCGAGCGGGCGCAGCCTACGCACGCCGGGCGCCTGCTTCAGGTGCCGCCAGACGCGGGCGTAGGCCTCGATATCGCTTATGCCATCAACGGTAATCTGGACCGCGGCCGGCGGGCCGCCCGCCACGGTCGCGGCCGGTGCCAGGTGCTGGCCCACACCGTCCAATGCGGCCGCGAGGGCCGCCGCTTCATTCTCGCCATGCGCTGACCAAGTCACGTCGGCGTGTTCCGGCAGCGTCAGGCGCAGCGTCGCTTCCCAGCCGTTGCCCGCGGTCCGCAGGCGTCCGAACAGGACGCCGTCCGGCCGGTAGCGTGCGGATGCCGTGGTAAGCGCGGCCAGGCTGGAAGGATCCGTTGGGTCAACGCTGGCCGGCAGCGCCGCGCGCTCGGTCAGGTCCAGCACCGGCAACAGCAGCGGCAAACCGCGCGCCGCCGCCGCATTGCTTACTGTGGCCGCCAGCTCGGCCGGCTCGTCGGCGCCGACCCAGGCCGGCGCTCCAGCGCGTTGTGCCAGCAGCCACAGCAGCAGGGTGGGCCGAGCCTCCGCCGGCCTTGCCTGCTGACGTGCGCTCAGAAACCCGCGTACCAGCCCCGGATCGAACCGGGCTTCCAGGGCCTGCGTGCCATCGCCACCGGTGCTCAGGGCGTAGCTGAGCAGCGCTCGGGCGGCGGCACTGCGACCATCCGGCTGATGTGCCAGGGCACCCACCTCAGCGCGACCGGCCACCTGCTCCAGCACCCGGGCGAAAGCGTTGGTCACCGCCGCTGTGCGCGCCGCATCGGTCGACTCGGCGAGCGGCACGCGGGCCACGTAGAGATCAATAGCCCAAGCGCCTCGGCATAAACCCAGCGCAAGCACAATGCAGACGAGCGGGGACGGCAGGCGCATGGGGATGGTAGGCGGCAGCGGCGGGAGCAGCTACCATTGTGCCCCGTTTCACCGCACCACTGTGAGCCTTCCCGTCATGGGCGACGCGCCCAACAGTCCAGCCCCCGGCCTGACCTATCGCGATGCAGGCGTCGATATCGACGCTGGAAACGCTTTGATTGATCGCATCCGGCCACTGGCGGCACGCACCCGCCGACCGGAGTTGCTTGCCGGCATCGGCGGCTTCGGCGCCCTGCTGGAAGTGCCCAGGCGCTACCGCGAACCGGTGCTGGTGGCCGGCACCGACGGTGTGGGCACCAAGTTGCGCCTGGCCATTGACCTGGGCGTACACGACACGGTCGGCATTGATCTGGTCGCCATGTGCGTCAACGACGTCCTGTCGCAAGGCGCCGAGCCGCTGTTCTTTCTCGATTATTTCGCCACCGGCAAGCTGGATGTGGACACCGCGGCAGGCGTGGTGGCCGGCATCGCCCGCGGCTGCGAATTGGCCGGCGCGGCCCTGGCCGGCGGCGAGACCGCCGAGATGCCCGGCATGTACCGGTCTGGTGACTACGACGTGGCCGGGTTCTGTGTCGGCGTGGTGGAGAAGTCGCGCATCGTCGACGGCCGGGCCATTCGCGCTGGCGATGCCATCATCGGCCTGGCTTCAAGTGGCCTGCATTCGAACGGCTACTCGCTGGCGCGCAAGGTTATCGAGCACGTCGGCGCCGATCTGCAGGCATCGTTTGCCGGCAGTACCCTGGGCGCCACCCTGCTCATGCCAACGCGCATCTACGTCAAGCCGGTTCTGGACTTGCTGGC
>CAZZHF010000145.1:0-7393 GCA_964653545.1 uncultured Gammaproteobacteria bacterium
ATCCCATGCGATATCGGCGTCGCGCCGGCTTCCGTGCCGGGACTTCTGAGAAGTTGGTTACCTGCAACCGACCGCATGCCTGGCCGCCGCCGCGTATCCTCATGACGTCACCGCACAAGTTGCGCTGGAAGCAGGTTCCGGGATACTAACATCAACGCCGAACGCCACCAATGGCCACAAGAACGGCCGGATGAGGGAGAAAACAACATATGGCGAGTGCCGCCCATAGTCGCGCTTCCACAGCGCGTCCGGATCCCGCCGGGCTGATGGATCGCTACGTTGCCGTACGCGGCCTCTCCGAGGCTTTGTGCGCCCCACTCACCGCAGAGGACATGGTGATCCAGTCCATGCCCGACGTGAGCCCGCCCAAGTGGCACCTCGCCCACACTGCATGGTTCTTTGAGACCTTTGTCCTTGGACCGAATCTGCCCGGTTACCAGCCGTTTCATCCCCGCTTCGGCTATTTGTTCAATTCCTACTACAACCAGCTCGGCCCGTTTCATACCCGCTCGCAACGCGGCCTGCTGGCTCGCCCGAGCAGTGATGAGGTGTTGGCTTACCGGGCTCATGTCGACCATCATCTGCTGGCGCTGGTCGGTGCCCTGGACGACCGCATATGGGCCCATATCGAACCGTTGTTGACGCTCGGCCTGAACCACGAACAGCAGCACCAGGAACTGCTGCTGATGGACATCAAACACAACTTCCACAGCAACCCACTGCGCCCTGCCTACCGGGAGGATCTGAGCCACCCCCCCTCAGCCGGCCGTGCGCAGCCGGTCAAGTTTCTGTCTTTCACAGGCGGGTTGGTCGACATCGGTCATAGCGGGGCGGACTTTGCCTTCGATAACGAGCAACCCGCGCATCGCGCGTATTTGACGCCCTTTCGACTCGCGGATCGGCTGGTGACCTGCGGCGAGTATCTCGAGTTCCTGGACGCCGGTGGTTATCAGACGCCCGCGCTGTGGCTATCGGACGGCTGGGCAGTGGTGCAGGCACGCGGCTGGACCGCGCCGCTGTACTGGGAGCGCGGCGAGGATGGCTGGCAGGTGTTCGCCGCGAGTGGGCTGCGGCCGTTCGATCCCGCGGCTCCGGTCAGTCATTTGAGCTATTACGAGGCGGATGCCTACGCGCGTTTCGCAGGCCGGCGGCTGCCTACGGAGTTCGAGTGGGAAACCGCCGCGAGCCAGGTCTCGGAAAGCACGACGGACAGCAATTTTCTCGACCGCGACCTGCTCGAACCCTTACCGGCCGGCGGCCAGTTGGGCCTGAAGCAAATGTTCGGCGATCTGTGGGAATGGACCGCCAGTCCCTATGTGCCGTACCCGCGCTTTCGACCGGCGGTTGGCGCGGTCGGCGAATACAACGGCAAATTCATGTCCGGCCAGATGGTGCTGCGCGGCGGCGCCTGCGTGACACCAGCCGACCATGTCCGCCGCACCTACCGCAACTTCTACCCCCCTGATGCACGCTGGGCCTACAACGGCGTGCGCCTGGCGGAGGACACATGAACAACCTCGCAAGACTACGCCTGCATGATCTGGCCCCCGAGCAACAGGACTTTCGCGCCGCGGTGCTGGAGGGCCTGGCCCGAACGCACAAAAGCCTGCCGTGCAAGTTCTTCTACGACGCCACCGGTTCGGCGTTGTTCGATGAGATTTGCGAACTGCCCGAGTACTACCCCACCCGTACCGAGGTCCATATCCTGAGCAACGCAGCCGCGCAGATCGCCGAGCTTGCCGGCTGTGGCGGCGTGCTGATCGAGTACGGCAGTGGCAGCAGCATCAAGACCCGGCTGCTGCTGGATGCGCTCGCACCGGCGGTGTACATGCCGATAGACATCTCGCGCGAACACATGCTGGCGGCTTGCCACAGCTTGTCGCGCGACTACCCGCGGCTGCACCTCATGGCGGTGTGCGCCGACTACACGCGGCCGCTGCGTCTGCCGCGGGTGGACCGCGGGGGACAGCGCAAGCTGGCGTTTTTCCCCGGTTCGAGTATCGGCAATTTCACGCCCCTGGAGGCGCTGCGCTTTCTGAAGAACATCGCGCAAGCGCTGGCGCCTGGCGATGGCCTGGTGGTGGGTGTAGATCGCAAAAAGGATCCGGCGATCCTGCAAGCTGCCTACGACGACGCCGCCGGCGTCACCGCCGCCTTCAACCTGAACCTGCTGGCGCGGTGCAATCGGGAGTTAGGCGCCGATTTCGACCTCGCCGGTTTCGCCCACAAGGCGTTTTACAACGCCGGCGCGGGGCGCGTCGAAATGCACATGGAAAGCCTGCGCGCTCAGACCGTCCATGTCGCCGGACAGGCATTCAGTTTTGCATCGGGCGAAACCATCCACACGGAAAACTCGCACAAGTATGACCTGAGTGAATTCCAGCACCTGGCCACCCAGGCCGGATTCCGGCTGCTGAAAACCTGGAGCGACGACGCCGACCTGTTCAGTGTGGTGTTCCTGCAACGCCCCTGACCTGGGACCGCAGACTTCACGCAAACAGGCCGTGCAGGTACCAGCCGCCACGCGCGCGCCGCTCGCGGTAGATCCATAGCCGGCGGCCGCTGCGCTGGCTGGCGATGTAGTAATCACGAGCCACGTCACTGCCGTCCCACCAGCCACCTTCGATGCGCTCCGGCCCGTTAAGCAGGGTCAGCCTGCCATCCAGGCTGGGTTGGCCCGCGACCACGCGCAAGCGCTGCGGCTCGCGCAGCAGCCAGGCCGGACGCAGCGCCGTGACCGCCTCCGCGGATTCCTCGCCCGGCATACAGTAGGCCCAGTCGAGCCCCGGTCGGTGATCGGCGGTGGCCGTAATACCGTGCACGGCATCGTCACCCAGTCTGGCCCGCAGCCGATCCAGCAACTGCGCCTGTGGTTCACCGACCACGGCATCAAACAGATCGCGGGCAGGTCCGACATCGTCGATCACCACTTCGCCGACCAGGCGCAGCGCCTTCACTGGCGCAGGCAGGATCCCGCGCTGCAAGTGCTCCTCGAACAGGTTTTCCAGCCGTGACGCCTCGCGGCTGGCTCCGGCAAGGCGCAGCCACAGTGGATGACAGTCTTCGCCACACAGCAGATCCAGTCGCGCGACCTGAATACCGGCCTGGCGCATCCGCAGAAAGCCCTGCAGCTCCAGCAGCAGTCTTCGCAGCGGCGAGCGCAGTCCGGCGCTGTCCGTGACTGCTGTCTCCAACGTCACTTCCCGATCGAATTGTTCTGGCGGCACAAACATCACGAGTGGCTGGGACAAGCTGCCAAACAGTCGCCCAAGCTGCGTCAGAAACTGCGGGCCGGCACGGCGACCCAGCGCCGGTGGCGGCAACCGCCGACACTCCCCGATGGTGCGAAGCCCAAAACCGAGCAGACGCTCGCTGACTCGCACCTCGATATCGAGACACTCCAAGGGTAGCGGCGCCAGTACTTGTGGCAAATCCGCCAGCTGCAAGACCTGCGAGCCGGGCCGATGACGCGCCAGCAGCGCCGCTGCATCCGGCGTCGGCGCGGCCGCCAGATGAACCCGATGGCCCAGCGTGGCCAGTCCCGTGGTCACCTGACGGAGCAGAGCCGAAAGGCCACCGAACAGAGTCAGGCTGGCGCCGATTTCAAGCACCAGGCAGTCGTCGGAAAGTGCCGTGCACTGCGAGGTGAACTGGCCGGCCCACAGCAATACGGCCTCGCGCGCTGCGGCCTCGACGCGTGGTTGCCGCGCCAGGACTTGCAGGTCGGAACACAGCGCCAGCGCCTCGCTAACGTGCATACCGGAGCGAACGCCAACGCTTGCGGCCGCATCATCAACCACCTGCAAGCGACCACGGCGGCCGCCAGACGAAACCGCCCGCGGACCAGGGTCGCTAGTTGGCGGCAATGCCTCCAGCGCCAGCATCGGCAAGTGCAGGGCCAGCCATAACACCGGCGCGATACTCCACCACAAAAGGCGGCGGCGGTCGGCCGCCACGACGTTTACGCACGGTCACCCGCACACCGTGCGCACCAGCGGTCAGCGCCATGCGCAGCGCCGCCGGCGACGTCAACACACTACCGGCGTCCGGCACTAACAGCGCCACGAACACCGCGCTACCCTGGGCGGCCAGTTGCAGGCGCCGCACGGCACGCGAACTAACCGTTGGCAGCCACAACAGTACCGCGCCATAGACACCGCTGCGCAGGAGTTGCTCAGCCGCCCACTGTGCCTGCGCCGGCGTGGCCGGCTCGATCAACAGTGTGTCCCTGATCGCCACCCCAGCCGCGGCCAGCGCCGACGGATGCGGCACATGCGGCGGGGCAATCCATGCCACCGGTCCTTGGACCTCCCGCAACACCGGCAGCAGCAGCGTCAGCTCGCCGCACCCTGGCTCGCTGAGGGTCAGTTCGCACACCACTCCGCACGGCCAGCCACCACCTAGCGCGGCCTCGAGTTGCGGCGTGGCCGCAGGCAGGCGGGCCGCCACCGAAAGCGGGGACCACCCGCGCCACAGGCGTGCATCGTCAAGCAGGCTATCCAGCGACCGGCAACGCGCCGCGCCAAGGTCCTCCGGCTGGACGCCATTCATCCCAGGTTGCGAATGACACCCACGCCCAGACCCTCAATCACAAAATCCTGGCGCCGTGGATCAACCTCGATCGGCGCGAAGTCCGGATTGGCAGGCACCAGCGTGACCTTGTTCCCTTTGCGCTGGAAACGCTTGACGGTGACTTCGCCATCAATGCGCGCCACGACCAGGTCGCCGTTGCGGGCCTTTGGAGTCTGGTGCACCGCCAGCAGGTCGCCATCGAGAATGCCAGCATCGCGCATGCTAAGACCACTGACCCGGAGCAGATAATCGGCCTTGGGGCTGAACAGGGCAGCGTTGACCGGGCGATAACCCTGCAGGTGCTCTTCGGCAAGCAGCGGGCTGCCGGCCGCCACCTTCCCAACTACCGGCAAACCCGCCGGCCGATTGATACGAATGCCACGCGAGGTACCCGCCATCAGATCAATGGCGCCCTTGCGCGCCAGCGCACGCAGGTGCTGCTCGGCAGCGTTGATGGAACGGAATTCGAACTGATGCGCGATTTCCGCTCGCGTCGGCGGCAAGCCCGCGTCGTCCACCGCGGAACAGATGAAATCAAAAACCTGTTTTTGGCGCAAAGTCAGTTTCATGTCGAAAACCCTACTGGTGACGATTTGGCTATGCATTAGATAACGCTAATGAATCTTTGCACAAACGCGTCGTCAGAGTCGACCAAAGGTCCAATCCCGACATGGCCGACCCCGTAGCGGCCACCGGCCTGCTGCGTGCTAGCATCCGGGCGGCCGTAAATCAGGGTAACGCGAACACACCCCCTCCAGGCTTCAAGCATGTCCTCCAACCCGCCGCGGCGCAATTACCGCTACTACGACCTGGTGATGGCCGCCTTCGTGACGGTACTGCTGTGCGCCAACCTGATCGGTGTGAGCAAAGTCACCACGGTTGGCGGTTTCAGCTTCAGTGCCGGCAACCTGTTTTTTCCGTTGAGTTATCTGTTTGGCGATATCCTGACCGAAGTGTATGGCTACGCGCGCTCGCGGCGCGTGGTGTGGGCCGGATTCGCAGCCCTGGCCTTCGCCGCCCTGATGAGTGCGGTGGTGGTACACCTGCCCCCTGCGCCTGGCTGGACCGGGCAGGCGGTGATCGAGGCAGCGTTTGGCTCCACGTGGCGCATTGCCTTGGCCTCGCTGCTCGGCTACTGGTGTGGCGAGTTCGTGAACTCATTCACCCTGGCGCGCATGAAGGTGCTGACTCGCGGTCGCTGGCTGTGGAGTCGCACCATCGGCTCCACCGTGGTCGGCGAGGTCGCCGATACGCTGGTGTTCTATCCGCTGGCCTTCTATGGCGTGTGGGACAACCACCTGTTGCTCAGCGTGATGGCTGCCAATTACTGCATCAAGGTGGGCTGGGAAGTGTTGGCGACGCCGGTTACCTACCGGGTGGTCAATGCGCTGAAGCGTGCCGAGCAGGAAGACTATTTCGACGACAAAACCGACTTCAATCCGTTCACACTCAAGGTATGAGCGCCCCTGCGCAGGCCGGGTGCTACCATGCCCCGCCCTACGATCACCCAATTGGCAAGGCTTTTCTGTTGGCACGCAAATCAGTTTCATGGAACGAGACTGCCCTCGTCGCCTGTCTGCTGCTGGCTGCTTGCGTTCCCCGAGAGCCACCCCCCAGCCCACCCCGGCCGGTTCGCGCCATCCAGGTCCCCGCCTCGGCCGAGCTTCGGGCCCGTCACGACTATGCTGCGCGTATCGAGGCAAGACACGAGGCAACACTGGCGTTCGAAGTCGCGGGCCGGGTCACCGGCCGGGCCGTGGAAGTCGGTGACCGGATCGCTGCCGGTACGGTCCTGGCCCAGCTTGACGCGACCGATTTCCGACTGCGCGAGCGAGCGTTCAGCGCGCGCTTGATCGCCGCCAAGGCCGAGCACAGCGACGCTGCCACAAGCCTGCGCCGACTGGGCGGGCTGCGAGCCAAAGGCTTTGTGACCCAGGCCGAGTATGACCGCGCCGCCTATCGAGACCAGGCCTCCGCGGCACAAGTGCAGGAACTCACCGCGCAGCTTGAGCTCACGCGCCGGGAACTGGCCCACACGACGCTAAGAGCCCCCACAGCCGGCGTCGTCACCGGCCAGATGCTGGAAGTGGGGCAAGTGATGGCCGCCGGCCAGGCGGCCTTCCGCCTGGCGCGTACCGATGAACTCGAAGCGGTGTTCGATTTGCCCGAACAGCGCCTGAAGGTATTGCCTAAGACCATCACCGTCACCCTGTGGAGTCAGCCCGAGCAACCCATCGAGGCCCGGGTGCGGGAAGTGGCACCCCAGGCAGCGGCCGATAGCCGGACCTATCGCGTGCGGGCCACACTCCCCGTGACCGACGGCGCCACGCCCGCGCTTGGCATGAGCGCCGAGGTCAGTTTTCTGGCCGGACCGCCAGTGATGGCATTACCGACCAGCGCCATCCTGAAACGCGACGACGGCCGGCCGGCCGTCTGGGTGATACAGCCCACCACCAGCACGGTGAGTCTGAGACCCGTCACACTCGGCCCGGTACAGGGAGATGAGTCGACTATTGCCGGCGGCCTCAAAACCGGGGACTGGGTGGTTACGGCCGGCGTGCATGATTTGCGCGACGGCCAGCCTGTCAGTCTGCCCTGAGCGGCGCCATGTCCCGCTATAACCTGGCCGAGTGGGGCCTGCGGCGCCCTGTCCTGACGGCATATCTGATTGGCCTGGTGTTGCTCGCTGGCACGGTGGCCTTTTTCAGCCTGGGGCAGACCGACATGCCCAATTACACGGTGCGCACCATGCTGCTGCGCGTGTACTGGCCTGGCGCCAGCGCCGGACAGATTGAGCAGCAGGTGGTCGACAAGATCGAAC
>CAZZHF010000146.1:0-7332 GCA_964653545.1 uncultured Gammaproteobacteria bacterium
CACACCGATGGCCAGCGCCCCGCCGGAGCCGCCCTCGCCAATTACCACGCAGATGATGGGCACCGGCAGACGCGCCATCAGGTATAGGCTCTCGGCGATGGCCTGGCTCTGGCCGCGTTCTTCGGCATCCACGCCCGGGTAGGCGCCGGGGGTGTCGATAAAGCTGATGACGGGCAGCTGAAAGCGCGCTGCGGTGCGCATCAGCCGCTGCGCCTTGCGGTAGCCCTCGGGCTTGGGCATGCCGAAGTTGCGCCGCACCTTGTCTTGCACCTCGCGGCCCTTCTGGTGACCGATTATCAGGACCGGTCGGTCGGCAAGCCGTGCCAGACCGCCGACGATCGCCTGGTCGTCCCCGAACATGCGGTCGCCGTGCAGTTCCTCGAAATCGCTGAAGATGCGCTGCACGTAGTCGAGCGTGTAGGGGCGCTCCGGGTGGCGGGCAAGCTGGGCGATCTGTACTGGACTCAGTTTGCTGAAAATCGTGTCGGTGAGACTGTCGCGCTTGCGTTGCAGGCGATTGATGTCATCTTTCAGGCTGACCGTGTCGCTGCCGGAGGTCTGGCGCAGTTGGTCGATGCGGGCCTCAAGCTCGGCAATCGGCTTTTCGAATTCGAGAAACTGGAATCCCATGACCTGTTATCCGGTTCAGTCGGCGAGCGCCGACGTGCGTTCGACCACCCTGCGGGCGGGTGGCTGCGTTGGGGGATCGTAGCGGATTTCGGCGCCGACTACCCCGGGCAGGGCGCGCAGGCGCTCAAGCAAGTCCTCTTCGGCGCGTACCCGAAATGCCTTGCCCGGTCGCACCAGGCCACGTGCATTGGCGGTGCGGCAGTCGAGCAGAACCGGACAGGGGCCATGAAACGCCGCGAGTAAATCCGCCAGCCGAGACGTCAGGTCGGCCGGCGCGGCCCGCGTGTCCAGCTGACACCACAGACTCGCGCCGCGCCCGGCGCGGGCAGCGGGCAAGGACAGTACCTTCTCGGCGCGAATGCGGTAACCGCCGTTGAACTCGTCGACCGACACCGGCCCTTCCACCACCAGCAGCTGGTCACGGACAAGCAGTTCCGCACTGGCTTGCAGCTGGTCCTCGAACAGCGTGGCTTCAAGGCGCGCCGAGCGGTCGTCAAGGGTAACGAAAGTCAGGCGCCGGCCTTTGCTCAGGCTGCGGCTGGCCACCACCAGGCCGGCGACCCGGGCGTTACGGCCCTCGAAGCGCTGCACGTCGGCCAGCCGGCAATCGGTCAGACGCTCGAGTTCCAGCTCGTAGGCTGCGATCGGATGCCCGGACAGCCACAAGCCCAAGGTCTCGCGCTCCGCGGCCAGGCGTTCGGCCACGCTCCAGCGCGCACAGTCGGCGAGCGCCAGGGACGCGGGCAGTCCGGGGGCCTGAGCGGCACTGAACATATCGTTCTGGCCGGCATCGGCGGCGCGACTGTCCTGCTCGGCTCGCGCGAACGCCTGAGCCAGGGTCGCCAGCAGCGCCGCGCGGTGGTCATGGAGATTGTCGAAGGCACCGGCGCGAATCAGGGCTTCAGCAGCGCGCTTGTTGACACGCCGCGGGTCCAGGCGGCTGCAAAAATCGAACAGATCGGCAAACGGTCCGCCCAGGTTTCGCGCTTCCTGGATCGCTTCGATGGCCGCCTGACCGACGCCCTTGACCGCACCCAGACCGTACAGAACCGCGCTCGCGTCGGTGACCGTGAACCGGTACTGGCCGCGATTGATGTCGGGCGACAGCAGGGTCAGGCCCATGCGCCGGCACTCGTCGATCAGTGTCACCACCTTGTCGGTGTGGTCCATGTCGGCCGACAACACGGCCGCCATGAAGGCTGCCGGGTAGTGTGCCTTGAGCCACGCCGTCTGGTAGGACAGCAGCGCGTAGGCCGCGGAGTGGGACTTGTTGAAGCCGTAGCCGGCGAATTTCTCCATCAGGTCGAAGATTTCGCCGGCTCGCTCGGCGCTGACCCCGTTGGCGGTGGAACCCTCGATGAAGCCGGAGCGCTGCTTGGCCATTTCCTCGGGCTTCTTCTTGCCCATGGCGCGGCGCAGTAAATCGGCCTGGCCCAGGCTGTAGCCGGCCAGTACCTGCGCGATCTGCATCACCTGTTCCTGGTAAAGAATGACGCCGTAGGTGGGGCGCAGCACCGGCTCCAGGCGTGGCTCCAGGTAATCCGGTTTGGCGCGGCCGTGCTTGCGGTCGATGAAGTCTTCCACCATGCCGGATTGCAGAGGGCCGGGCCGGTACAGCGCTACCAGCGCCACCACGTCGTCGAAGCAATCCGGCTGCAGGCGGCGGATCAGGTCGCGCATGCCGCGTGATTCGAGCTGGAACACCGCCGTGGTCTCGCAACGGCGCAGCAGGGCGTACGCCTCCGGATCGTTCAGGGCCAGCCTATCAATGTCGAAGTCAGCGAACGCCGGGTCGCGCTCGGCGAGGGTCTTGAGCGCCCAGTCGATGATGGTCAGCGTGCGCAGGCCCAGGAAGTCGAACTTCACCAGGCCGATGGCCTCGACGTCGTCCTTGTCGAGCTGCGTCACCGGGCTGCCACCGCCGGCCTCGCAGAACAGCGGCACGAAGTCGGTCAGCGGGCCGGGGGCGATGACCACACCACCGGCGTGTTTGCCGGCATTGCGCGCCAGGCCTTCGAGCGACTTGGCCAGGTCGATCAGCGTGCGCACGTCATCCTCGCTCTTGTAGCGCGTGCGCAGCGCGGCTTCCTGCGCCAGTGCCTTGTCGAGGGTGATGCCCAGTTCGAACGGGATCAGCTTGGCGATGGAATCGACAAAACCATACGGCAGGCCGAGTACCCGCCCGACATCGCGCACCACCGCCTTGGCCGCCATCGAACCGTAGGTGATGATCTGTGACACCCGTTCGCGGCCGTAGCGGGCCGCCACGTAGTCAATCACGCGGTCGCGGCCGTCCATGCAGAAGTCGACATCGAAATCCGGCAGGGACTTTCGTTCCGGATTCAGGAAGCGCTCGAACAGCAGATCGTTGACGATGGGGTCGATGCGCGTGATGTCGAGCACATAGGCCACCAGCGAGCCGGCGCCCGAGCCGCGGCCCGGCCCGACCGGCACGCCGTTGGCGCGTGCCCAGGCGATGAAATCGGCCACGATCAGGAAGTAACCGGCGAAACCCATGCCGTTGATGACGTTCAGCTCTATCGCGAGGCGCTCGTGGTAGGGCTCGGTGGCCAGCGGCATGCCGTCGACGACGGCGCGGCTGACTATCCGGTCCAGCCCGGCGGTGGCCTGCCGAGCCAGGAACTGCTCGGCGTCTATCCCGGGAGGGGTCGGGAAAGCCGGCAGCATCGGCTGGCCGAGCGTGAGCTCCAGGTTGCAGCGCTGGGCGATGGCCAGCGTATTCTCGAGCGCTTCGGGCAGGTCGGCGAACAGCACCGCCATCTCCTGCGGCGTGCGCAGGTACTGTTGCTCACTGTACGGGCGCGGCCGGCGCGGATCGTTCAGTACCCGGCCTTCGGCGATACACACGCGGGCCTCGTGCGCATCGAAGTCCGACGCGGCCAGAAAACGCACATCGTTGCTGGCGACCACCGGCGTGCCGGTGGCAATGGCCAGTTCCACGGCCGCGGCGACGTAGACCTCCTCGCCGCTGCGCCCGGCGCGCGTCACCTCGATGTAATAGCGGTCCGGAAACAGCATTTGCCAGTCAGCCACCAACGCCGCGGCCCGGTCGCCGGCCCCGGCCAGCAGGGCCTGACCGACGTCACCGGCGAGTCCCGCGGACAGTGCGATCAGGCCGTCGGTGCAACCGTGCAGCCAGTCCCGGCACAGCCCGGGCCGGCCCCCACGCTGGCCGTCGACATAACTGCGGCTGAGCAGGCGACTCAGATTCAGATACCCGCCATGGTTCTGGCACAGCAGAATCAGGTGGCTGCAAGCCGGACCGTCGTTCTTGTCCCACAGGGTCACGGTAGCGCCGACGATGGGCTTGATGCCCGCCGCATGTGCTGCTTGGTAGAACTTGATCAGCGCGAACAGATTGCCCGCGTCCGTGACCGCTACCGCCGGCATGCCCGCGGCGCGCACCGCGTCCACCAACCCGTTTACCCGCACCACGCTATCGGTGAGTGAGTACTCGGTGTGCAGGTTCAGATGGACGTAGCCCGCGGATGGCATGGCAACTTTGCAGGGAAAAACGAGCGGCCTATTCTAGCCGCGCGGGCCTGCGACTGACCAATCCGGCGCGCCGCGGCTCGGCCTGTGTGGAGCCGCCACACGCCAGAAGTTATACCGGACAATCAATCAGTTAAGGAAGCGCTGGATAAATCCGTCCTGGACTTCTCAGCGCCCGTCATCGGAAAAATGCGGTTTTCCGATGGCTCACAAGATCAGTGACTTACCGCCACAGATTTTGGCAGCGCAGCCCTGCGCTGCGGGAGCCGCTGAATAAATCAGCGGTTCCTTAACTTTCTATTCCTGGGCGAGCTGGCGGCGTACCGGGGCAAAACTGCGGCGATGACAGGCGCTGACTCCGAGGCGCCGCAGAGCGGCGATGTGCTCGGCGGTGGGGTAGCCCTTGTGCCGCGCGAAGCCATACCCCGGATACCAGGCATCAAGGGCCACCAGCTCGGCATCGCGTGTCACCTTGGCGATGATGGAGGCGGCGCTGATTGCAGGTACCCGGGCATCGCCGCCGATGATCGCCTCGGCCCGCGGCATGCCCGGCGGGCAGCGGTTGCCGTCCACCTGGACGCGGGCCGGTTGGAAGCCGAGTGCATCAACCGCGCGTTGCATGGCCAGCAGGCTGGCGTGCAGGATGTTGAGCTGATCGATCTCGGCCACCTCGGCGCGGCCGATGCCGACTGCAAGGGCCCGTGTCCGGATCTGCTGCGCCAACGCCGCGCGGCGGCCCGGCGAAAGGGTTTTGGAGTCGGCGAGCCCGGCGATCGGAAGGTTCGGGTCCAGGATCACCGCGGCGGCGATCACTGGCCCGGCGAGGGGGCCACGGCCAGCCTCGTCGACGCCCGCGAAAAGCTCGCTCAGCGCCATCCGGCGACCTCAAGCACGGCCTGGGCTGCAAGATCCGCCGGGTCACCCGCCAGCGGGCTTCGAAGCGCGGCGAGCTGTGAGCGCATGGCCGCGGCGGCGGGCGGCTTAAGCAGGGCCGCCACCGCCGCGCCCAGACTCTGCGGCGTGGCCGCGTGCTGGATGAACTCCGGAACCACGGCGTGGCCGGCGAGCAGGTTCGGGATCGCCACGTACGGCGTATGTACCAGGTGCCGGGCGATGGCGTAAGTCAGTGGCGCCAGGCGGTAGGCCACGACCATGGGGCGTTCCAGCAGCAGTGCTTCCAGGGTGGCGGTGCCTGAGGCCAGCAGCACTACGTCCGCGGCTGCCATTGCCTCGCTGGACCGGCCATCGAGCAGGGTACAGGACAAGCCGGCGCCGGTTTCGCGCAGAACGCCTTCCACCGTGGTGCGAGCGCTTGCATCGACCAGCGGCAGCACCAGGTGGCAGGTCAGGCCTTGCGCACGCAACCATTGGGCAGTGGCCACGAACAGCGGCGCCAGGCGCCGGTATTCGCTGCCGCGGCTGCCCGGCAGCAGCGCCAGTATCGGGCCGCCGACCGGCAGACCCAGCGCGGCTCGAGTGGTGGCTTGATCCAAGGGTTTCAGTTGTGCCTGCAGCGGATGGCCCACTTCGGTGACCGGCACGCCGTGGCGTTGATAAACGTCAGCCTCGAACGGGAACAAGGTCAGCATGCGATCGACGGAGTCAGCGATACGCACGATGCGCCGCTCGCGCCAGGCCCACACCGACGGGCTGACGTAATGCACGGTGGGCACGCCGGCTTTGCGAAGGCGGCGTTCCAGCGGCAGGTTGAAGTCCGGGGCGTCGATGCCGACCAGCACCTGCGGTGGGTCGGCCAGCAACCGCTGGGTGAGATGGCGGCGGATCCGCAGCAAACGCGGCAAGTGAACCAGCACTTCGGCGAGGCCCATGACGGCCAGGTGTTCGGCCTGCGCCCAGGCCTCGCAGCCGGCGGCGCGCATGGCCGCGCCGGCCACGCCGACACATTCGAGGTCTGGCACACGCCGACGCAGAGCGTCGATCAGCGCCGCGCCAAGCGCGTCTCCCGACGGCTCACCGGCAATCAGGCCGACCCGCAACACGCTCCTGCTCACCCAGCCGCAGGCCGGTTCGAATGACCGGTAAACCGCGCTTTGCCGGAGACAGACACTGAGAAATCCAGGACCGAATTACCCAGCGTGAGCTTGAACATCACCGGATAATGCCGCGCCGGGATTGGCGGATAAAGCCGGCGAGGCTTGCCAGATGCGGGCAGTCAGCCTCGCCGTCCAGGACGGCCAGTGCCTCCTGCAGACGCAGGCCGCTGCGGTACAGGGTCTTGTAAGCGCCGCGGACGGCTGCCAGGTCTTCATTGGAGAAGCCACGCCGACGCATGCCCTCGGCGTTGATGCCCCGTGGCCGGGCCGAATTGCCCTCGGCCATGACAAATGGCGGCACGTCCTTGAGCACCACGGAGCTGACGGCCAGAAAGCTGTGCGCGCCGAGCGCGCAGAACTGATGCACCAGGGCAAAGCCACCCAGGATGACGTGGTCTTCGACCAGCACATGGCCGGCCAGGGAAGACGAATTGGCGAAGATGGTGTGATTGCCGATGATGCAGTCGTGGGCGATGTGTACGTAGGCCATCAGCCAGTTATCGTCGCCGATGCGGGTAATGCCGCCGCCGCCGACGGTGCCGGTGTTGATGGTGCAGAACTCCCGGATGGTGTTGCGGTCGCCGATTTCCAGGCGGCTGTCGTCACCGGGGTGGTATTTCTTGTCCTGCGGCATTTCGCCGATGGATCCGAACTGAAAGATGTGATTGTCGCGACCGATACGCGTGTTACCGGTGATCACCGTGTGCGGGCCGATGATGCAACCGGGGCCGATTTCGACCTGCGGGCCAATCACCGCGTAGGGACCCACCTCGACGTCGGGAGCCAGGCGCGCGGTGGGGGCCACGCGGGCGGTGGGATCGATCACGGGACAGCCTTCAAGGTGCACATGATTTCGGCCGTAGCGGCCTCGGCCCCGTCCACGCTGGCGTTGCAACCGAACATCCAGATGCCACGCACCGCGCGTTTCAGTTGCACCTCGATGCGCAGCTGATCGCCCGGCTGTACCGCCTGGCGAAAACGCGCCTTGTCAATTCCGACGAACAAGTACACGTTGTCATCCTGGGCGCTGGTGCCGGTCGAGCGAAAGCCCAGCACGGCGCTGGCCTGCGCCATGGCCTCCACGATCAACACACCGGGCATGACCGGGTAGTTCGGGAAATGGCCGGGAAAGAAC
>CAZZHF010000147.1:0-7243 GCA_964653545.1 uncultured Gammaproteobacteria bacterium
GTCGTACAGGCTGTTGCCCTCGGCCAGCAGGCCGGCCTGTGCCAGCAACTCCTCGGCATGTTCGTGGCCTGCGTCGGTGAGTACCACCTGGCGTGTTTTTTCGTCCACGTGGTAGTCGCCGGGGCCTTCCGGCTCGGTCTGGCGCTCCAAGCGCGGGACCAGCAAATTGACCTTGGCGTACAGCTCGGTGCTGCCCTCGGCCGGGCCTGAAATGATCAGCGGCGTACGCGCCTCATCGATAAGGATGGAGTCGACTTCGTCGATGATACCGAACGCCCGTCGCTGCACCCGGTCCTGCGCGGTGAACGCCATGTTGTCGCGCAGGTAGTCGAACCCGAACTCGTTATTGGTGCCATAGGTAATGTCGGCAGCATAGGCCGCCTGGCGCGCAGGCTGGTCCAGGTTCGACACGATGACGCCGGTAGACAGGCCCAGAAATTCGTATATCTGCCCCATCCAGGCCGCGTCGCGACGGGCTAGGTAATCGTTCACCGTCACCACATGCACGCCCTGCCCGGCCAGCGCGTTCAGATAAGCGGGCAGCGTCGCCACCAGGGTCTTGCCCTCGCCCGTGCGCATCTCGGCAATCTTGCCCTCGTGCAGCACCATGCCACCGACCAGCTGCACATCGAAATGGCGCATGCCAAGCACCCGATCCGACGCCTCGCGTACGACGGCGAAGGCCTCGGGCAGCAGCTGATTCAGTGTCTCGCCAGCAGCGTAGCGCTGCTTCAGGATGTCCGTTCGCTGCCGCAGCTCGGCGTCGGTGAGCGCGCCAAACTCTTCTGCCAGCGCGCTTATTCGCGTCACCGACTTCAGGTAGCGTTTGATCTGACGCTGATTGCGGCTGCCAACAACGCGCCGCACGATGGCCTGCCACATGGACACGCCTCAGCGCGCAGCGGTACGCAGCGGCCCTTCGCCTGCCGCGAGCGCGGCGAGGTACTCGGCCGGGTCCATGCGCCGACCGTTGCGCAGCACCTCAAGATGCAGATGGGAGCCTGTGGTGCGGCCGGTGCGGCCGACGCGAGCGATGAGCTGACTGCGTTTCACGGTCTGACCTGTGTGAACCAGATTGGTCTGATTGTGGGCATAACGGGTGCGAAAGCCATTACCGTGATCGATCTCGACCACCTTGCCGTAGCCGCTTTCCCAACCGCTGCTGATGACAATGCCGGCGGCCACGGCAACTACCGGTGAGCCCAGCGGGGCGCGAAAATCGAGCCCCGGATGAAACTCCGGGCGCCCACTGAAAGGATCGGCCCGACTACCGAACAGCGACGACAGCCGACCACCGGTCACCGGCGATGGCAGATCGTCATGACGCTCGATCACGCCAGCGCCGATCACCCGATCCAGCACCGAGAACTGGGCCGCGCGCCGGTCGATCTGCCGTGACAATCCGTCCAGAGCGGCTACGAAATTCACCATTCCAAACGGCTTGTCGATGTCCCCGTTGGCACTGGCATCAGGCGAAACATCGAACTCGAAGGTTCCAGGAGTCAACCGTGCCGCTTTGCCTACCCGTTGCCCGACGGCCTCCAGTTTGGCCAGCCGGCCCTGCAACTCGCCCAAGCGTGCAGCAAGGGCCTGCGCCTGTGCCCGGGCCGTGATCAGGGTCTCATCCACCACCGAACGCTGGGCGCGCAACTCGTGGCGGATCGCCTTGCGATCACGCAATGCCTCGGACAGCGGCATGCTTGCGCCCAGCGCAAAACTGCCAACCAAGGCGCCGAACGCCAGGCCGCCGAACGCCACCAGGGTTCGACCCCGCAGTTTAATGCTGCGCAGGCCGCCTGCCCGCGGCCACTGAATGTGCAGGCTGATCATCGTGGAACACTATAATCCGGGCGGTCACCAAGCCACACGAGGCCGGACCGGGCTGGACATTATGGGTTCCCAGGAACACCTTCACAAGCTACTTGCCCCTCGCAACGGGCCATTGGCCGCGCTGTTGCATGCCAGTCAACAACATGCGGCCCTGGTGGCGCGGATCAAACGCTGCCTGCCACCCGAGGTAGCGGCAGTGGTGCACAGTGCCGTCCTGAATCACGGCTGCCTGCGTCTGGGGGTGAGCAACAGCGCCTGGGCGTCCCGGCTACGCTTCATGGCGCCGCAAATCCGCGCCTCGCTGACCGGTTGGCCGCACGATGAAGTCACCGCAATTGAAGTGCATGTGCTGGTGGCTACGCAGCCGGCGCCCGCGGCAGCGGTAAATGCGCCGCGGTCGATCAGCGCTTCTACCCGCGCTCATCTGGCAGCGGTGGCGCAGACCAGCACCGATCCACGACTGGGCGCGGCGCTGCGGGCGCTTGCCCAGAGCGGCCGAAGACCAGACGACGACAGTCCGCCCCCCGGTTCCGATCCGGCCGGTGACTGACACCGACGAGCGCGGGCTGAACCCGGCAGTTGCCTTCAGCGAATGTTGGCGCCCTCGGCAAAACGCTGCGGCAGTGCGCCCGGCAGCCCATGGGGCACCACCTCGCCCTTGGCATAAAACGCTTCGAGCACCGGATGTACCAGCCGCCGCCACAGCGCCGGCACGAAGGCGGCGAAGATCATGATCAGATAGCCATACGGCAACCGTGGCGCATCCTGCCGAACGCGCAGAATCTGAAACGGCCGGCTCGAGTTCTCGTGGTGGTCGGCATGGCGATCCACCGCAGTGAACAGGAAATTGCTCAGCATGTAGCTGTCATCCCAGGAGTGGATCGCCCGCGCCGGCTCGTACCCGCCGTCCGGCAGCTTGCGCCGTGACAGGCCGTAATGCTCCATATAGTCACCGACCGACAGCAGGAAGCGCGGCGCGGCGTACTGCACCGCAAACAGCGCCAAGGCCAACGGGCCAAAGTACCAGGTCAGCCCCGCCACCCAGGCAGCTTCGTTCAATGTCAGCCAGATCATTAGGTTACGCGGCGACAGCCAGCCGCGGCCCTGGCGGCCCAGGCGCTGCGCCTCGATCTGCCAGGACATCACGAATTTGCGCGAGATATTGCGCGTCGTGAACTTCCAGAACGATTCACCATAGCGGGCCGAGCCCGGGTCTTCCGGCGTCGCCACCAGGTTGTGGTGCCCATAGTTGTGATAGACGAGAAAGTTGGCCATGCCGCACAAACTGAATATCTGCACGCCGATGAACCGATCGAGCCGGCTCGGGTGATGACACAACTCATGCGCCAGGGTGGCCCCAAAACCCACCCCCACCGCCATGGATAGCGCCAGGCCAATCTGCGCCTGCAATGCCATCCCGGTGTTGATGATGAGGTTATAGCTGAACAGCACCAGCGCGACCTGCACCGGCAGATACAGCCACAGGGTCAGGCGGTAATAGAGACGTCTTTCGTACTCACGCTCAAGCTGCGGCGGAACGTTGGCGTTGTCCTCGCCCAACCACAAGTCCAGAAACGGCCCGACGCCGAACAACAACCCAATGGTCAGCCAGTGCCAGGCGCCACCGCCCAGCCAATAGCCGACAAATGGCAGCATCGCCGTCAGGCTCACCGGAATGGCACCGACCTTGGTCAGCGGACTCAAACGGGGTTTCCCCGACTCCAGGGCAGCATCCACAGTGTGTCTCCTCCTTGAGATTGGGCTTGAATCAGATGGTCAGCGTACGAAGCGGTCCAGGATGCGGATCATGCGCGCCGAGTACGGCGGCATCGCCCAGCGCGTAAAGCTGATCCGGCTGACCTGGTGCAGAACCGCACGCTCGTTGGAAAAGGCCTGGAAGCCGTAAAACCCGCCAGACTTTCCAATACCACTGTTGTTGACGCCACCGAACGGCAGGTTCGGGTGCAGCCCGTGCAGCATGACGTGATTAATCGTGCTGCCACCAGACGAGGTACCGCGCAGGATGCGCTCGACGTTGGCCTTGATACGGCTGAATGCATACAGCGCCAGGGGCTTGGGCTTGGCATTGATCAGTTCAAGCGCCTGGGTAAGGTCGCGATAACTCAATACCGGCAGCAGCGGGCCGAAGATTTCCTCGTGCATCAGCTTGGAGTCGGGCGACACGTCGCTGAGCACTGTCGGCGCGATGAAGCAGTCGGCCGCATCACTGCGGCCACCGGTGACCACGCGCGCACCGCGCGCCAGG
The DNA here is from genome assembly GCA_964653545.1 of uncultured Gammaproteobacteria bacterium. Classification (GTDB taxonomy): domain Bacteria; phylum Pseudomonadota; class Gammaproteobacteria; order Immundisolibacterales; family Immundisolibacteraceae; genus Immundisolibacter. The sequence continues at coordinate 4,097 of CAZZHF010000147.1, forward strand.
GCGTCGTCCAGCAAACCCTGAACACGGGTGTGGTGACGCGTATTGACAATGCGGGTCAATTCCGGCGCCTTGCCGTCCTTGCCGGTCGCGTGCAGTTCCATTTGGCGCGTCAGCGCGCCGAGTAGCTCGTCCTTGCGCGACTCATGCACCAGAACATAATCCGGCGCCACGCATATCTGGCCACCGTTCAGAAGCTTCCCCCAGGCCAGGCGCTCGGCGGCCGACTCGATGTCGGCGCTCTCGTCCACGATCACCGGCGACTTGCCGCCCAGCTCCAGCGTTACGGACGTCAGGTGCTCGGCAGCGGCGCGCATGACCACCTTGCCGATTTCAGGGTTACCGGTATAGAAAATATGGTCGAACGGCAAGGTCAGCAGCGCTTGCGCCACCTCCGGCCCGCCCTCGAATACCGCCACCTCGGCCTCGTCGAAGCATTCGGCGACGATGGTGCGGATCACCACGGCCAGCGCCGGCGTCATTTCGGACGGCTTGATCATGGCCGTACAACCGGCCGCCACGGCACTGGCCAGCGGCACAAAGCTCAGGAACACCGGCACGTTCCAGGGCGCGATGATCAGTGTTGAGCCCTTGGGCTCAAAGCGCACTGCCCCACGCGTGCCAAGCATGTTGATCGGTGTCCTGACGCGCTGCGGGCGCATCCAGCGGCGCAGATTCTTGCGCGCCAGATCAATTGCCTGGGTCACCGGCATGATCTCGCCGAGCAGGGCTTCCACCTGCGGCTTTCGCATATCGGCGTAGGCCGCGGCGACGATGTCAGCCTTGTGCGCGATGACTGCTGCGCGCAAACGCATCAGCTTTTCGAGGCGTTGCTCGGCGCTGGTTTCCCGCAGCTCGATCTTGCGCGCCTGCTGCAGCGCAAACACTCGGGCCAGCTCGTCGTTCAGGCGGGATGCAGGTAGCTCGTTGATCGCGTTCATGAGGATCCTCCTTGACCGGTGAGGCTCAACTATAAAGGAGCGACGAGCCGAACTGAATAGTCGTTAAGGAAATTCCAGTCGGCCGGCGCGGCCGCTGCAACTGGCTCCCCCGCCACGCTAACGCGTTTGGCGCATCGCGGCTGAGTACCGTGGCTCATCAACATCAAGGGTCCGGTTCAAACAGCCGCATACCGGCACCCTGCTCCAATGGCAGCAGCATCGCCAAACTGTCCCGGCCACCGAGCCCAGCGGCCATGGTAGCCTGCATTGCCTCCAGCGCCGCCTCGCCGGTCAAACTGTGCACGCCACAGTCAGCGGCCATTTCCAGCGCCAGGCTCAGGTCCTTGTGAAACAGGTCGCTGCGAAAACGCGGCTGCAAGTCACGGGCTTTGAGGCGCGGGTACATCATCTCCAACACGGCGCTGCGGCCACTGCTGCCGAGCAGCACCTGCACCAGGGCATCCAGGTCGACGCCCGCGCGCTGGCCCACCAGCAGCATCTCGATCAGCGCCCGCTGGTGTACGCCCACCAACAGGTTATTGACCAGTTTGGCTACTGCTCCACTACCACTGGGCCCAAGACGCACCACCGTCTTGCCCAGAACTTGCAGCACGCCGAGCATGCGCTCGAACACTGCCGGCTCACCGCCGACCATGATGCCCAGCGTCGCCGCCTGCGCGCCCGCCGGGCCGCCGGACACCGGCGCATCCAGAAAATGCACTCCGCGATTACGCGCCGCGGCGTCGATTTTGCGACAGGTGCCCGGGCCCACAGTACTGTGGTCGATCAGCACCGTACCAGGCCGTGCGTTGGCTACCAGGCCGTTGCTGCCAAGGTATACGGCCTCCACATCCGCTGGCATGGGCAAGCAGGTGTGCACGACGTCTGCCAGTGCCGCCAGTTCCGCGTACCCAGGAGCCTCGACCGCCCCCGCGGCGATAGCCTGTTCGAGCGGCGGTCGGCTGCGGCTTATCACCTGAAGCGCAAACCCCGCCCGCAGCAGATTAAGCGCCATCGGCAGCCCCATGGTGCCGAGCCCAACGTATCCGAGTTGCATGTCTGTCCTCCGTCAGGGCCCAGCAAAAATACCCCGTGGGTCGGCATCACACGCCGAACAGGCGTCCCGCGGCGATCAGAAACCACACCGTGGCGGTCAATAGCAAGGCCACAAAGACCGCGGCCGAGCCCATGTCCTTGGCACGTCCGGACAGCTCATGGCGCTCCGGGCCAATGCGATCGATGGCTGCCTCCAGGGCCGAATTGAGCAACTCGACAATCAGCGTCAGCAACAGACTGCCCACCAGCAAGGCCCGCTCCGCGGCCGAGCGCCCCAGCCAGAGCCCCAGCGGCGCCGCCACCAGGGCGATCAACAACTCCTGGCGAAATGCGGCCTCGCCACTGAAGGCCGCGCGCAGCCCCTGCGCGGAATAACGCGCAGCGCGCCAGATTCGTCGCCAACCCATACGGTCCACCTGCGGTACACCCCGAATGCCGGCACCAGCCTCAAAGAAAACGCCCCGAACGAGTCGGGGCGTTTTCGGAAAGCGCCCGGCGCCGCAATCGCCGCCGGGCTTGAGATTACGGTCAGGCCTGCATGTCCAGATCCATGCCAAAGCCGGTGGCTTCGGTCCCGTGCCCCCACATATCGGCCACGTAGTACTCGGACTGGTGGATGGACTTGCGGGCGCCCGAGCCGTATTCCCACAGCCAGCCCGACGGGTTGCCCATATAGAAGGACATCATCTGGTCATTACTGTGTTTGCCCAGCTGGATGGCGACCGGAATCTTGCGCTTGCGCACGATATCGTAGGTGTAACCCACGTCGTCCATGCTCTCCACCTCAATCATCAGGTGGTTGATGCGCTTTTCCATTGGCGCGCCCAGGAAAGCTACCGAGTGATCACGCTCATTGCAGTGCATGAATACCGGCGCGGCGACCCAATCGGTTCCCGGAATCTTCAGGTTGTATTCCACCGAACCGCGCATGCCGAATACATCGGTGTAGAAGCGGTAGGCCTTGTCCAGGTCATCCTGACGCAGGATGCAGTGACCCACGCCACCGGCCCCGGTCTGGAAACGCCCATACATGCGCCGGCCCGGATGAAACGGCATGAAGGTCTCGACCCGTGGGCCGTGGTAGATCTCGGTCGGGTTACCGCCCGGGTCCTTGAACTTGATCAGGTCAAGCACCATCCGTTCCTTGCGTTCC